>JAZBNU010000399.1:0-2173 GCA_036350815.1 Desulfopila sp. | reverse complement strand
GATGGAGTCCTTGTCGACCCGGAGCCGCGCGCTGTCTTTGCTCTGCATGGTACCCCTTCTCTTCCTTTCGGTCAGGTCGGTCTGCGTTATGGGCCGATGATGGCCTCCTCGCGGTATTTTTCCATTACAATAACCGGTCGAGGAACTCACGCCGCCATGCCGCACAAGGGGGTTGACACGGTACTTGCCGCCTGTCATGTTGTTTGTGCTATACATACAATAGTGTCACGCAATGTCAATCCCATGGAGGCTGCGGTAATCTCGGTTCCGAAAATCGAAGGGGCCAAGGCACCAAATGTTATACCCGCAGAAGTTCATCTTGAGGGCACTTTGAGAGCCCTTTCCAACGCAACCAGAGATTTTCTGGAAAAGCGTGTACAGGAAGTCGTCATCAAAACAGCGGAAGCATATGGAGCAGAAGCCGTCGTGGAGTTCTATGGCGGATATCCGCTGCTTGAAAACGACAGGAAATGCTGTGATTATGTGGCTGCAACCGCTGCTGGAGTTGTTGGTGAAGAAAATGTCCGTAGGAACTATTCTCCATCTCTGGGAGCGGAGGATTTCGCCTTTTATTTGGAAAAGGTAGCAGGTGCATTCTATTGGCTTGGACTAGGTGTGGAAGGTGGTACAGACACACCGCTGCACAACCCGTGTTTCGACTTCAATGATGATGCAATCAAACTGGGTATCGCCTTGCACTGTCATCTGATATTCAGGGCACACTCTCTTCAGTAGAGAAGTCGGTCAGGCGACGCCCTCTGCCCTTTCCCTTCCGCTGTCCGTTGGCACAATGCTCATGAGAAATTCGGGCTATACCTTTGACCACCTTTGCCGTCGCTTCAACAACCACAAGATACTGCTCCTGAAACTCTATGGCTGCAAAGACTGAACATGATTGAAGAGGGCTTGACAGATGTTTTGATACGTATATACTAAATTAATACGTATTAATTACCAGGGGAGGTAATCTATGGCGCGGAAAGTCACCGTCAGTATTCCGGATATGCTTTATGAAAAAATGGAGAGATGGCGCAGGTCATTCAACCTCTCAAAAATGTTTCAGGATGCTGTGATGGAGGCCATCCAGAAAAAAGAAGATTTTCAGAAGCGAATTCAGGAGGATCTTGATCTTTGTGAGGTTGTTGAACGGCTTCGCAAGGAAAAAGCACAGTCTGAAGGAGACTTTTATGATGCAGGGAAGCGTGACGGCGTTCTGTGGGGAAAAAGCGCTGCCTATGACGATATCATGTATGCACTTGCCTGGGAAGATATTGGTGCTGCTCCTGTCGATGGTGTCCTGGGGCCATATTTCCAGGAAAAATTTGAGCACAGCAAGTTGATGGCTATACAGAATGACGTTATGAATCAGTATGCTTGTCTCTATGTGGAGGGATGGCAGAAAGGCCTGCGGGAATTCTGGGAAGAGATCAAGGATAAATTGTAGAGCGGAATTCGGAGAGGATTGCTGCAGAAATAGTGCTTCTGCTGAAAACAGAACAACTTTGAGGGTCCATGGTCGCTGAGAGAATTATCGGTATTGATGTCGGATCAGTTGCTATCAGTATCGTTACCATAGATGCAGACAGAAAAATACACTCGGGCGAATATCGTTTTCATAAAGGTGATGTGGAAGAGAATCTTCGCCAAATGCTCGGTGCACTTTCGCTGCAGGGCTCTGAAGCTGTAGCAGCCACCAGTTCAACTCCCGCTTGTGTTACAGCATTGCAGAAGTATGATAATCAGGTTGCTGTAATCGAGTCTGCCAGGCAATACCATTCAGGTGTACGGGCTGTACTCTGTGTCGGCGGGGAGAAGTTCTTTTACTCTACTTTCGATGATACAGGGAAATATACGGGTTCTACCTGCAATACTTCATGCGCTGCTGGAACAGGAAGTTTTCTTGACCAACAGGCATCCAGACTGAAGATGGCGGACATTGAGGAACTCAGTGCTACTGCCTGCCGCAACAAGGGGCGCTGTCCTCGGATTGCTTCACGCTGCGCAGTGTTTGCCAAGACGGATCTTATCCATGCGCAGCAGGAAGGCTATCAGTACGAGGAAATAAGTGATGGACTCTGTGCCGGATTGGCGAAGAATATCGTTGATACTTTATTTACTGCGGGGGAGGTGCCGCCTGATATACTGTTCTGTGGAGGAGTTTCCAAAAATGCTG
>JAZBNU010000398.1:0-3694 GCA_036350815.1 Desulfopila sp. | reverse complement strand
CAATTTTAGGTTAGCACAACCAATGGTCTCTGGGTTTCGTGGATTGAGCTTCTGTCTTCTGGATTCTGACTTCTGGATTCTGACTTCTGATACGTGGTTCGCAGTGAGCTTCCAAAATACAAAAAAACCCCGTAACTACGAGGTTACGGGGTTTTAAATCTTGGTTGTTTTCGATTTCCGGTTTGCTGCAGACAATTTCCCCTCGCGGTTTACGCTGTCAAATCATCAAAATACTACAATAAATATTAGTTGTTTTTGAAAAAGATTATCATTTTTCCCAGTCTGTATCCTGAAAAATATCGTTTTCATAACCATCCGGCTCGTAAAATCCTTCAGCCAAATTCAACTTAATCGGTGATTTAGATTCAATAATATACTCGGTCCCACATCCGTAGCAAATTATCGTATCACCAGTGCCAAAGTAATACTCTATTGGAATATACTCCAAACAAATCTGGCATTTCCCGAACCGATCCCGATCCCCTTGATGTTTATTGAATTTGCCCATATTTTACCCCTCTGCTAGAATGCCTTCCCGGTATGCGTATGCTTTACGAATCCAGGCTCAAATCGTTCCAAACCACAGCATATAACTAGCAATTACAATGCCAGTATAACTGTTGGAGACAACCTCTTATTTTTATGTCTTTTTTTACAACGGCCTTCAATGCAAAAATTGAAGAGAACCTAGACCAGACCCAATTTGTCGCTCAACATGTTGAATTTTATAGAAATTAAAATTCATGGCATCGTTCCGATCGGAACCATTATTCCGGTTTTCTTAAAATTCTCCTTTTTCAGCCCATATATTTTCATTTTATTATAAAGCGCTCTGGGTGTAAGCCCCGCAAGTTGCGCTGACTCCCCTATCCTTCCACCCGTATAATCAAGCAGTTCAACCAGGTATTTTCTTTCTGCCGATTGCTCCAGAACAGTTTTGTAGGTTTTCAATGTCGTTCCGGGGCGAAATGCTTGTTCCTCCACAACCGTATAGCTTCTCTCTTGTGTCGGCAAGGAAGGAATCTGTATCAATTCTGCATGGATCAAATCTGAATCTGCCAGCATTACCGCTCTTTCAATTACGTTCTGCAACTCCCGAATATTCCCGAACCAAGGTGCTGAAAGGAGAATCTTCATAACCGTACTGTCCACCCCTTTAACATAATCTCTGCCGTCTTTTTTCTTTTTATTCACGAAATGTCGGGTCAGTAAGGGAATATCTTCCATCCTGTTCCGCAGCGGTGGAATATGAATCGGAAACACGGAAAGGCGATAATAGAGATCAGAACGCAACTTGCCACTAGAAAGCAATTCATCTGGATGAGTATTCGTCGCTGTGATGAGTCTGAAATCAACACCTATTTCCTGAGTACCTCCCAATCGTTGAAACGACCGTTCCTGTAGTACCCGCAGTAGCCGAACCTGCATGGCCTCAGACATGGATTCAATCTCATCGAGAAAAAGAGTACCGCCTGATGCCGACTCAATCTTTCCTTTTCGTTTTGCTCCTGCCCCTGTAAAGGCACCCTTCTCAAATCCAAATAATTCAGATTCCAGCAATGAATCAGGCAGCGCTCCACAGTTAACTGCCATGAAAGGCCCACTTTTCCTTTTTGATTCATTATGAAGGATATTGGCAATCATCTCCTTACCGGTCCCGGTTTCACCATTAAGCAGAATTGCGGATTCCGTCGGCGCAATATCTTTAATCAGGTCAACAAGCTTGTACATCAGAGGACTCTTGGTGATGATACTGTCGATTCCTGGTCTATCGGAAAATATACCGGCAAGGTATTTCTCAAAATTCTGAGCACTCCTGTTGTTCATTTTTTCGAGAAAAACAGCTGCAGAGTCAGTAATGATCTTTTCTGTAGAAAGGTTGAGCAAGAGAGAATTTTCTCTTTTTTGCGACAATCTCTGAAATATTTCAGGTTCATTGACAATAATAAACGGCAATTTCTGACTGGTGAAAAGATCAGCAAGAGAAAGATCTGGAAAATCGACGTGATTACAGTCTATAATCCAGAGATCGTAGACTCGGGAAAAGGCGGTTGTGTAGAATTGTGCTGCACTGTCGGCAGTCAGAATTTTTACCGGCAGGCTGGAATAGCTGCGGCGCAAGTCTTCAAGATGGTTCTGAAGCCCAAAGACAAGTATATTATACATAGCGATTCCTGCTGCAATATTGGATCAATCTCTAGCCTGCCTATTTCATGAGAAACCCAGGCTCCCCGGAGAGGTTTGTGAATATCTCATCCCATCCCGCCATAGTAACAGCTTCTCAGAGAAAGGAGTTGATCTTTTCCAGCCAGAACAGCCTTTATCCTTTCTTTAATGTCTTGTGAGACAAAAGGCCACAGAGGTTGCTTACGGCGAAGAAGCTCGGGAAAAGCTGCCTTAACTTTCTCGTCCCAGATATCAGCATATCTTAGAAGGTCGTCGGGGTACACCACACTGCGGTTACTCCCTTCAGCGTCGGCCTCAAATGGTTCGATAATATTGAGATAGCCGTAATCATCGGTCAACTCTTCCCCTTTTTCTATATCACGAACCGCAATTTCGAAGCTGTATGGAGTAAGGCAGCAGTTCGCCTGAAAACTGTGATTGATGTATTTCCCGTTGTCCCAACAGAAAACGTAGTTTCCCTGGTTGTTGCGAAACGAATACGTAAGCAGGATATCACGGAACTGAGGTTCAAACTCCTGCATCTGTGAAGGAGAAATCGTACGATCCAGTGGGTCAAGGGTCCATATGATAGTACCGTGAGGAATTTTCTCAGTGGCTACAAGACCATACCCTTTTTCAGTATTGATATATTGAACTTGCGTAGATGGATGAATCATGCTGCTGTACCCTCCACGAGCAATGTTTTTACCATGTGCAAAGCATCACAACCGTCTTCATAGTACTTCTTTTTTATAGAAACAGGGCAGAATCCTGCGTTTTTATAGAGCTGCACCGCAGACTCATTCTTCTCACAAACCTCAAGCGACAGTTGTGTGTACCCATGATCCCTGCCACAATTCTCCGCATATGATATCATCGCTCCCGCTATGCCGCGTTTTCTGTAGGACGGAGTAACTCCTATGGAATAGACACGCAGAATAGTGCTGTTTTTCCTTTTCAAGAGGATCATATACCCTACAACTCTCCCCTCCTCTTCTGCTTTCAGCACAATACCGTTAGCCTTCGTCAGGAGATATCTGAATTGCCTTCTGGAAATACGATCCCCGACAAACAAAAGATTTTCCATTTCCACCAAAGAATCAAGATCCGTTATTGCGGCAGTGCATATTTTCGTCATTGTCTCAGGATCGTTGTTTCATGTTTAATCTGGCAATAAACTCACGCAGGATAATCCGGTAGAGTTCCGCCCCCAGAACCTTGTCTTCAATACCATGATCCAGGGATGGATTATCATTCACTTCAATAACCATCACTTCCTCACCAACACATTTGATATCAACCCCGTATAAGCCTTTTCCTATTACGGAAGACACCTTTTTGGCTATGCTCGTAACTTTTCGCGGTACCTGATGTACCGGTATGGTTTCAACTCTGCCGGTTTTAGTACTGCCTTTTGAGCTATGCTGATATATCTGCCAGTGCCCCCTGGCCATATAATATCTGCAGGCATAAATACACTCTCCGTTTAATACGCCGATACGCCAGTCATATTCCGTCGGTAGAAACT
>JAZBNU010000397.1:0-11272 GCA_036350815.1 Desulfopila sp. | reverse complement strand
TATTGACGGAATTCCTGCTTTTTGCCCGACTAATATTCCCAAAGGACTGATATCGCAAAGTATATATGAACAATTATGGCAGATTTGTGCGGACCGGGCAACAGTGTCATCCTGGTAGGGAAGCAAAGAGTCAAGTGCTGTGAGGGTTGCCGGGATGTTCAGTGCGAAGGCATCATTCTGGATAAAGCCAATATCATTCAACTGCTTGTGATAGCTGAAACGGCTCAGCGTCTGAGTAAAGATGTCTTCTCCCGCGGTAGTGAAAATGTGCGGCATGAATTCTTCTCGCTTTTGCAGAGCTTCTAGAATTGCGGATACTCGCGCGGCATGGCCGAAACCGTGTGATGAGACAAAACAGGCGATGTTTTTCACGATAGCAGATCCCGGTGGGGAGAAGAGGGGCCTTTATCGGCGTAGATATCATCGATCCAGGGAAAAAGGTTTTCAATGCACCAGCCGCTGTCGTCGGTTGTGAGGTCATGGCCTGCAGTCGGGTGGATGCGGATATCGCTTTTCCATGCTTGAGCGATATCAAGCGAGCAGGAGTGAGAAACAAGTTTGTCGTTTTTGCTGCAGAGGACAAGTGCCGGTATTCTGCTCAGCTGGGGAAGAGCAAAGGTAGCAGCGGCATAGAGCTGGCGAATTTTGTTGGTGGGGGACATGGGCGCGCTGTCCTCAATTTTTTTCCAGAACAGAGCTGTTTTTTCTACATCGGCTAGATTGCAGATAGTGCCGGCGAGTATCCGTTCCCGCGATAGAGAGTCCCTGCTAAAAAGAATGCGTAAAAAGGTGAGTGTTCCTCCAGGGGTGAGCCGTTTCGTCGGAAAAGACAAGTGGCTGCTGCTGTTGATGAGAACGATACCCATAAAGTCCTCCGGGTGGGTAGCGACCCATTGGGCGGCAAGCATTCCACCGAAGGAAAGTCCTATGATTATTGCAGGTTGGCCAGCTTTGACATGGCAGAGGTATTGCTGTCGAATGATGGGTATATAGTCTCCTGCCCGGAGTGGAGATTTCTGGTCTCGTAAGACACCGGCACCGGGCATCTCCAGGGGAATGACATTTATATTGCTTCGTGCCTGATTGAGCTTTTCCACAAAAACACCCCAGTGTCGTACTTCACGGGCCAGGCCGCGTAGAAGAAAAATGGAAAGTCCGGATGTATGGTGCGGCATTTCTTTTTGATGGATAGTCGGGGTATCTGGTGATGATGATAATCTGTATTGCAGTAAAGCCACTGCGTCCATGGGCCCTTCACTCAATTTACCAATGTAATGTACTTCTCTTTAGGGTATATAACAAGTCGTGAGATGGGTTTGAGAAAATTCAAGGAAATCGATGGCTGGATGAACGAGACGAAAACAGAACAGAAGATGTCCGCTTCGTTGGAGATCACTCCAATTGGAATAATCCATTCGTGTTATACTGAAAAATTTGGTATCCCACGACAACCCGGTCTGGCTGATAAGGCTCGAGCGACCATAGAGCTCTTCGGCCCTTATGGCAGAAGAGAAATGCTGAAAGAGCTGGAGCGCTTCAGCCACATATGGGTGCATTTTGTCTTTCATGCTGCCATACCTGAAGGGTGGAGGCCTACTGTGAGGCCTCCTGGGCTTGGAGGGCAGAAAAGAGTAGGCGTTTTTGCCAGTAGAAGCCCACACAGGCCAAACCATCTGGGTATATCGGTTGTTAAACTTATATATATTGATGATATCGATGGGAGGGTCTTTCTGGAAGTTGGTGGCGGGGATTTTCTCAATGAATCACCCGTTTTGGACATCAAACCTTATATTCCCTACAGCGATAGTGTACCTGGAGCTTTATCAGGGTATACAGATCTGCCTGCAGAGCGAAGAATTCACGTCAGCCTCAACGAAGAAGCGGAAAAATTTTGCGAACAATACGAACAGAAAACGGGAAGAGATCTCTCTGGCCTTATTGAGCAAGTCCTTAGTCAGGACCCGCGTCCGGCGAGCCAACGCCATGCCAAAAAAACCTTTGGCTTTTGTTTGTGGGATGTGAATATCAGATGGATTGTACAATTGGGGTCTTTTGTTGTGGTGGAGTGCCGGAGTATTGAAAATAGTGCGGCTTTCAAATAAAGAGACCATCCATTCAAAGAAGCGGAAGACGATCTCGTATATCTCCTTTAAACACTATTTTTCAATATACTGCAGGCAAGGTGTCGTTTACTGCAGCTCAGCGTCGTAACCTTCCAGAGTACAGTAAACTCGCCCTCCCATAACATATTTTCCAGCCTTCATGTCGTGGCTGAAACTCGACCCCTCTATACGAATACCGTCCCCCTGGAGCAGGGTTTGAGCGGGGCTGAAAACCGTGCGCTTAACTCCGTTATAGTAGAGCAATTCTGTATGCATGGTCATGTTTTCGGCAGTATTGGTAATAACCACATTTACCATCAGCTTGAGACGCTTACGACCGATATTATAGTCACCGGTCATGGCGACGACATTGACGACGTCACCGTTATTGTTGGTAATGTCGGCGTTAATAGCTTCAAGAATATATTCATCAGGGGTGTTGCTGGTCCTTGCTCTTTCGGCGTGAATAACGGCAGTTTCCCTGGAACCCTCACTTTGGAGTATCGTGAGACCGGCCATGGAAAAATCGTGCTCCTCTTGCGGTCTTTCAGCTGCTGTCGAGTCGTCCGGCTGTGTTGGAGGTGCAAGAAAAGAGGCAACTGGAATTCTCCAAAGAGGAAAACTGAGAAGGATGAGCAACGGAATAAGCCAGAGAGCGTTTCTGCGGGTAATCATCGATTCATATATGTCTGGAGAAGCTGGTGGTGAACACCCTTGGCCTTAAGAATGAGATCGCATAATTCACGTACGGCACCATTGCCGCCATTGCGCACAGTAACGTATTGAACTTCCTGCTGAACCTCCACAACTGCATTAGCAGGAGCTGCGGCAAGCCCAACTCTCTTCAACAAAACGAGATCCAGCCAGTCATCCCCCATATAACTGATTTGAAAAGGCTTGAGACCACTCTCCTTGAGGATGCTGTTGTAGGCTTCGAGTTTGTTATTTTTTCCCTGATAGACATAGCGCATTTTCAGGTTGCTGCAGCGAGCTGTTACGGCTAGTGATGATCGCGCGGTAATCACGCCAACATCGATGCCGGCATCCTGAAGCAGGCGGATACCAAAACCGTCCTGAGTATTGAATCCTTTACTTTCTTGACCTTCCGGCGAGAAAAGCAGGGTACCGTCGGTTAAAACGCCGTCGACATCAAGCAGAAGCAGCTGAATTTGTTCGGCACGAGCGCTGAGTCTGGGGTCAAGCTCCTGGCTTTTTTTTATTTGGGCCATGTTTCGTAAACCTTCGGTAACCTGACAGTCGGAGGGGTATGTCTGGGAGGTGGTTGCAGCGCGGAAATTTTCAGCCATGTTCCTCCTCTGTTACTGCTTGTCTGATGCGGATAATCTGACGGAGAAAGTCTGCCATGGAGTCAAGCTCCATGGAGTTTGGTCCGTCGCAGAGAGCTTTGGCAGGATCAGGGTGGATCTCCATAAAGAGTCCATCTACCCCTGCAGCAACAGCAGCGCGTGTCAGCGGTGCAATAAATTCGCGTTGGCCTCCAGACGAACCACCAGCTCCGCCAGGAAGCTGAACGGAGTGGGTTGCATCATAGATAACAGGACAATTAAATGAGCGCATTACCGCCAGACCGCGCATATCGACAACCAGGTTGTTGTAACCGAAGGTTGTGCCGCGCTCCACCAGCATGATTTCGCTCTTCCCGCTGCCTCGTACTTTGCGTACGGCATTTTCCATATCCCAGGGAGAGACAAACTGGCCTTTTTTCAAGTTGATGACCTTACCGGTTGCTGAAGCGGCGCTGAGTATATCGGTCTGGCGACAAAGAAACGCTGGTATTTGAAGGATATCAAGGACCTCAGCGGCTTCTTTGGCCTGGCCGGCTTCGTGGATATCTGAAACGACAGGTACCCCGAGGTCTTCCCGGATCCGATTTAGAATTGCGA
The DNA here is from genome assembly GCA_036350815.1 of Desulfopila sp. Classification (GTDB taxonomy): domain Bacteria; phylum Desulfobacterota; class Desulfobulbia; order Desulfobulbales; family Desulfocapsaceae; genus Desulfopila_A. The sequence goes on along the minus strand of JAZBNU010000397.1, from coordinate 7,266 downwards.
GACCTTCATGTATCCCTGGACCGCGGTATGCATCAAGAGAGGTGCGGTTCGCCTTGTCGAAAGAAGCTTTGAAAATATAGGAGAGGTGCAGTTTGGCGCAGACCTCCTGCATTGTGCCGGCAACCCTGCGGGCAAGTTCTTCTGACTCCAGTGCACAGGGACCCCCGATCAGCAGCAGTGGTTGACCATGACCGACCATCAGAGGACTGCCTTGTGGTGTAGTAATAGATACTGGAGAGGGCTGCATGGTTCTGCTTATCCTTTCTTTTTGTTTTTCAATGAGGCTTTGATAAAATCTCGGAAGAGAGGATGAGGGGACATGGGTTTGGATTTGAATTCCGGATGAAACTGACAACCGAGGAACCAGGGGTGATCCGCAAGCTCCACTATTTCGACCAGGTGGTTGTCGGGTGATGTACCGGAGACTATCAGGCCGGCTTTCTCCAGGTGTTCCCGGTAGTCATTATTGAATTCGTAGCGATGGCGGTGTCTCTCGGATATTTCAGGTTTCCCGTAGGCAGTCGCAGCAAGACTGTCAGGATTCAAGATGCAGGGATACGCACCCAGCCGGAGTGTTCCGCCGAAATCTGAATTTTCGTCCCGCACCTGAACTTTTTTATTGCGGTAATCGTACCATTCCTTGATCAGATAAATTACAGGGTCAGGAGTGTCCGCGACTAATTCAGTGGAATGTGCCAGGGGAAGGTCGGCTACATTACGGGAATATTCTACCACAGCAAGCTGCATACCGAGGCATATTCCGAAAAAAGGAATTTTGTTAACCCGGGCAAAGTGAATAGCATTAATTTTCCCCTCCACGCCTCTTTTGCCAAAACCTCCCGGAACCAGGATGCCGTCGCAGCCTTGTAAAAGCTCTTCCGCATCATTCTCTTCAAGATCCTCAGCGCTTATGTAGCGGAGGTTGACTCTGGTTTCATTGGCGATTCCTCCGTGGACCAGCGCTTCGTGGAGGCTTTTGTAGGACTCGGTCAGCTCAATGTATTTACCAGTAATGGCTATGGTGACGTTGTGCTTCGGGTTTTTAATGGTGTTAACCAGATCGACCCAGGGGCGAATATTGGGTTGACCAGTCCAGACATTGAGCAATTCAAGGATTTTGGTATCAAGCCCTTCATGGTGCAGGTGGAGTGGGACTTCATAGATTGTATCAACATCGATGGCGGTTATAACGGCATCTTTGGACACGTTACAGAAGAGGGCGATTTTGGCCTTGAGACTGTCTTCTATAGGAACTTCGGTCCGGCAGACCAGGATATCTGGCTGGATGCCGTCCGCTTGAAGCTTACGGACTGAATGCTGGGTCGGTTTGGTTTTTACTTCTCCAGCCGCTTTGATATAGGGAACGAGCGTCAGGTGTATATACAGGGCATATCCGGGGCCGAGGTCACCGCGCAATTGCCGGATGGCTTCAATAAACGGCAGGCCCTCGATATCTCCGACGGTGCCGCCGATTTCGATGATGGCAACATCGACGGAGCCATCCAGCTGTAGAACCGCAGCTTTGATCTCGTCGGTGATGTGGGGAATGACCTGAACCGTTCCGCCAAGATACTCACCACGGCGCTCCTTGGTTATGACTGAATAATAAATTCTTCCAGTTGTGTAGTTATTTTTCTGCGACATCAAGGCGTTGGTATATCGCTCATAATGCCCCATGTCCAGATCTGTCTCGGCTCCGTCATCGGTGACGAAAACCTCACCATGCTGGAAGGGGTTCATCGTGCCTGGATCGACATTGATGTAGGGGTCAAGCTTTTGGAAAGTAACGGTGAGGCCGCGGCTTTCGACCAGGGCGCCGATAGACGCAGCTGCTAAACCTTTTCCAAGGGAGGAAAGTACTCCCCCGGTTATAAAAATAAATTTTGTTCGCTGTGTGTTTTTAGAAGTATTCATGCCGGCCACTATAGCAATGGAGGTACGATTTTGAAACAGAAAAATTGGAATTTTCTGATCCCCAATTCCGCTTGAAAATGAAAATCAGGGACTCAGTGTAGACCATAATGAGTGGAAAATCTCCTATTATCTTGTCTCGCTCTAATTCAGTGAATAGATTTTAAATACCAGGGTAGAAAAATAATTCTTTCTGAAAGGAGTAAACGTCATGACCTCACTGCATGATGAAGAGAATAGACATACAGCAATTTTCAGCGGCGGGTGCTTCTGGTGTTTAGAGCAGCCGTTTGAGCAACTGAGTGGCGTATTGGAAGTGGCTGCAGGGTATAGCGGAGGAACAACGGAAAATCCTGATTATGGTTTGGTTTCAAGCGGCCTCACCGATCACCTGGAATCCGTCAGGGTGATATTTGATCCGGAAGTTATCAGTTATCGTGAACTTGTCGAAGTGTTCTGGAGACAGATCGACCCGACAGATGATGGCGGCCAGTTTGCTGACCGCGGCAGTCACTATAGAACAGCTATCTTTTATACCAGTGAAGAACAGAAAAAAATTGCACAACAGTCGAAAGACGACCTGCAGAATTCGCGAATCTTCACAGATCCGATCATTACCCCGATACTCCCGGCCACCAAATTTTATCCTGCAGAAGAGTACCATCAAAAATATTATCAGAAAAACTTCCAGCACTACTCTGCGTATAAAAAAGGCTCAGGCAGAGAGGCGTTTTTGCGGAAAACCTGGAAAGAGAAGTAAGGATGTATCACCTGAAAAGCAGGTCCGCCCTTTCCTGACTTTTCATAAGCAATATCTTTGTTACATCTTTTTCCTAAAATTCGGGCTAGAGACGGAGTTTGATGGAGTTGATATAGGAGGTAATATCTTCGTTTGTTAGAGGTTTCTCGATTACGTGGTCGATACCGGCTGCAATACATGCATTCTCCACCTCACTTTTCGTTGAAGCCGTTGTTGCAAGTATATACACATGTCTTCCCAGGATATTTTTGTTTTTTTCAATGATTGCGGCAATTGAACCGTCTGCAAAGCAGGGCATGGCTGTGTCCACCACAATCAGGTCAAAAACAGAGTTTCGGCACTCCCATAAAAACTGGGTCATATTTTCAGCTAGTGTGACCTGCCACCCCATTTCTGTAAAAATCCTGCCGGCTAACTCCAGGCTTGAGAGCTGCTCGTCGGCTACGAGAACCCGGTAGAGAAGGTGTCTTTCTATTGCCATATAGAGTTCGGTTGTATTGATGGGTTTTGTCACATAATCATCCATACCGGCTTGCAAACACTTTTCTCTATCTCCTTTGATGGCATGAGCTGTCATGGCAATTATTGGAGTATGGCGAGCGGTTTCCTTTTCATGCTGACGGATGGTTCTGGTTGCCTCGTAGCCATCCATTTCAGGCATCTGGATATCCATAAGAATAAGATCATAGGGCATTCTGGCGGCTTCGGCAACGGCTTCATGTCCGTTGCTCACTGCGGTTACCTTAAAACGGGCTTTTTCCAGTATTGCCGTTGCGAGGGTTTTGTTAATGTAGTCGTCTTCTGCGAGTAGTATTCTGATATCTTTGAATATTTCCTCTCTGGTAAGTTCGCTTCGTATAATGCGGCCATGTTCCTGTTTCCCGGTTTCCTGCGTCTTTTCCGGAGCGATAAAACTGGCAGTGAACCAGAACAGGGCTCCCCTGTTTTTCTCACTCTTCATCCCGATTTCACCATTCATGAGATGGCAAAGCTGTGAGGAGATAGTTAAGCCAAGGCCGGTTCCTCCGTATTGCCTGGTTGTTGATGCGTCAGCCTGGGAGAATGACTCAAATATGGTCTTTTGTTTTTCCGGTGGAACACCGATACCGTTGTCTTTAACACTGAAATAGAGAACAATTTGAGCAGGGGGCAGCGTCTTGAGTACTTTTACTTTCAAAGTAACTTCGCCGTTGGGGGAAAACTTGATGGCGTTATTTGTCAGATTTATCAAGATCTGCATGAGCCGGGTGGGGTCACCTATGATGGTCTGAGGTATATTTTCTGAGATTTGAAGAAGTAATGAGACATTATTGTTCTGTGCCTTGATAGCCATCAGGGAGGTAAGTTCTGTAAGTTTTTCCCTGATATTGAATTCGATTGCTTCCAGTTCGAGGCGCCCAGCTTCGATTTTGGAAAAATCAAGGATGTTGTTAATGATATCGAGAAGCCGGTCTGCAGAGGAGCGCACCATTTTAAGGTAGTTTCTCTGATTGGTATTCAGAGAGCTTTCTAGAACAATGTCGGTCATACCGATAATACCGTTCATCGGCGTCCGTATTTCATGACTCATATTGGCTAGAAAATTGCTTTTTGCCAGGTTGGCCTGTTCGGCTTCGGTTTTGGCGGCTATGAGTTTTCTCTCGTCTTCGAGCTTATCTGTGATGTCTCGTAAAATTGTAAGATAAACAGTTGTCCCGTCTCTGTTTGTGGTGGCATTGGTGGTCAAGGTTAAATCCCTGACTTTGCCTGAACTGGTAATATGTCTGCTCTGGTAATCAATGACGGATCGCTGCTCTTTGAGGAGTTTAAGCCAGTTTTGTCTTTGTTTCTGGTCAACCCAGAAATCCTTGGGATTCATCCCTAATACATCTTCTTTACTGCATTCCATCATCGTCAAAAAGGCCTGGTTGGCTTCCAGGAAGCGACCGCTTGCAGATACTATTGTTATGGCATCCCGGGATTGTTCAAAAAGCATTCTGTATTGCAGTTCCTGCTGGCTTACCTGTTTGAGTTTTGTTTCGGTTTGAATCCGTTCCTCAATCTCCTTTTTCATCTCATTGTTTAAATTTCTGAGATGAATATTTTGTTTGTTGATCTCGGTTTTATACCTGTTTTCATTAAAATAGTGCTTCAGCTTTAGAGAAAAAATAAAAGCTGGAATTGTAAAGACGAGACAGACGAAGATTATGGTTTTGAGTGGAGAATTTTGGGGCACTAAAGTGACAACATGCCAGTTGGGTAAGTTAATATCCTGTATTTGTACGAGGTGCTTTCTTTTGTTGAGATAGACCGCATTTTTTTCAAGGTTGAAAGGAAGAGGCAATAAAGATTCTCGGGCAAATTGCCCTGATTGGATGATTTCTTCACGTTTCTGCTGCGACAGGGGCTTTGCCGCACGAAATAACCATGAATCTTCCGATGAGGCAAAAACTATCCCGTCGGCTGAAAGAACAGCGGTTGGGCCAATAGCTGCATTTTTGAAGATGATCCGGTCAATAGCCTCAAGCCCGCTCTTGATGACGGCAACACCCTGCACCTGGTTGAGGGAGTCTCTGATGGGACTGCTGAAATATATGCCTCTTCTGCCCGTTGTAACTCCAAGGGCAACATACATGTAGTCGTTCCCTTTCATAGCCTCTGTGAAATACGGTCGAAAGCGGTAGTTGAAACCAAAAAGCGTTTCTCCTGTTTCGGAGAAGGAAGAAGCGCTGACCCTGCCATTTTTATCCATAATATATATCAGACTTGCACCAAGTATTTCTCGTGTTGAATTGAGAAGTTCAGTAGCTCGTTGGGTTGCCTGTAGGTCAGGATTTTCGATGAGCTCCAGTATGGCATCCTGCCGGGTTAATGCGCGGCAGGTTTCGCTGAAATTGGTTTCAAGGTGCCTGTTGATGTCATCGCGAAGGGCTATGGTTAGCTGTTTTTGCGTTAGAACGGCATTTTCGTGTTGAAAGCGAAGAGTAATGAATACAGAAACAAGTAATACAGTGGATGTTACGGTAAGAAAAAGAAAGATATTTTTTAGAGAGAAATAAGGAGGCAAAAGTTTCTTTGGAATTGTCGGCATAGATTATTCCTGGAGAAAAAAACAGCAGGTAGCGGTTATTGTATTTCCATACATCTAAAAACCAAAATATTTCAACATCCTGTCCTATTCCCTTTTCCGGCGGCTATATTCCGGTGAGTGCCCATTGAGGATCTCTTCAATGGTGGTCTCGGCCAAACGAGTTGAAAATACAGACTGGATAAGCTTGGAGGTACTTTCCTGTTCAGCAGGGACTACAAACCCAGGAAGGGGTTTGGCCCGCCGCACAATTTGCGGTGCTTGCTTCAGCAACTCTGGATTGTCCAATTGTGCGGTGATTTTTTGATATTCCGGGTTACGGCTTAATACAGCTATGACTTCGATCATATTTCCCCACCAGTCGAACTGACCAAGGTGCTCAATAATTTGCTGCATTGCCATGGATACATAGAGGTGACTGTCAGGGACTGTTGCTGTTTGTTGCAAAGCACAGGGGGTGGTAGAATAAAAACAGCGGCAGCTGAAAGGACGTACCGGATAGATTGCGCACATTTCGTTCTCAAGGAATGGACAGTGTTCCTGAAAATCAACAGCAGGAGGCGCAGCATCTTCATCGCCATTAAGGATGGCGGCTATGTACTCGTTGATAGTTTGTCTGGGAGACGGTAATGGCTGGAGCGGGTTCATTCGTCCGGCAAACCACCCTGCGGTCTTTTGATTTTGGATATACTCCAGTATTCTGTGTCCTTCCAGTGCGGTAATTGAAACATTTCGGGTGCAGCACGAAGAGCAGCCCGGTGAGCAGCAGTAATCCGCTGACGCAGACCATTTGGAAAACTGGGTATAGATAACTTCTAAAATAGTATTCTTTATCAACATGGGAAGAAGCTGTTCCGCTAATTTGGTTTGGAAGCATTGTTGCGACTAGATCTTTCACCAGTTGGTAATGTGTTTTCTATTCAACTGTTCTCGGTGATAAGTGGAGAGACTGCTCCACACGTTATCACGGAACCACATAGTAAAAAACAGCAAAAAAATGAAGAATACTTCCACTTAAAACAAATAGGTGCCAGATGGCATGGTTGAAAAAAAGTGATTTCCAGACATAGAAAATAACTCCGAAAGTATAGCAGAGACCACCACCTGCCAGGAGGACCAGGCCACCGGGGGCGACACTTAGAAAAAGAGGTTTGGCAGCAACAATAACGAGCCATCCCATGGCGAGATAGAGAGTGAGAGAAAGTTTTTTCAGTCTCTGTCCAGTCGCTGTTTCCAGGATGATCCCGACCAGAGCGATTCCCCAAATCAGGCCGAAAAGAGTCCAGCCCCACTCACCCTGAAGGCTCACGAGGGTGAAGGGTGTGTACGTTCCAGCAATGAGTATGAATATGGAGGAGTGATCAAGAGCCCGGAAAATCTTTTTCATTCGGGCGGTTGTTACCATGTGATAAACGGTTGACATGGTATACAGCATAACGAGACTGGCACCGAAAACTGCTGTGCTGACAACATGGTAGCTGTTCCCGTTAACAGACGAGTAAACAACCAGCAGAATAAGAGCGGCAAG
>JAZBNU010000396.1:0-2043 GCA_036350815.1 Desulfopila sp. | reverse complement strand
AGATGTGAGAACTCTGGTCTGAAGGCAAAGAGTTTATTGCCGGCAACGGCCGCCTTTGCCTCCCCCGCCCCGGCCCTGCCCGCCGCCGGTGCCGTCCCGTCTGCCTTTACCGCCTCCCCGGCCGAGGCCACGCCCTGGCCGCTTCTGCTGAGACTCCTCCGGTGGATTTTTGGGTCTATTTGCCGGCTGGTCTTTTTCGGGTGTATTTTTCCTGGTCTGCTCTTCTGGTGTCATACTGTCCTCTCGTAACTGATGCTGTTTCCTGGACTGTTGTGCCGATAGTTATGGGCATATGTTTAAATTCTAAACGTTATTGTATATTGTGCAAGAGGTTTTTAGCTTTCTTTGGTATTTGAGGTGACGGAGCAAGGATGCTGTAAGATGACAGAAGCTCTACAAAGAACAGAAGAGCTCATAATATTCCAGTTCCTGTCACTGTTCATTAAGGTAACGTTACTTGGTGTTACCTCTGTGGAAATTTCAATGCGTTTTCAATGCAAATTCTCTCAAAAAAAAGACAGTAGAATTGTTTGCTATAAAATATCAAGATGTTGCGCAAGCATCAGTCGGTGCATTCAAAATGGCACGGTCTTTGTATATATTGATATAGCCAAAAAGAGTATGGGGAGGAGCATTTGAAATATCAAGTATCTTTTACTGGAGCCGCCATGAAAACATTGGTTGTCTGCGCTAGCAAAACCGGAAATACGAGAAAGCCGGCAGAGCACTGTGCCGCATTGCAGCAGGAAGAAGTCTCCTCTAAGGTCCTTGAAGCATCGAAACAGAAGAGGCCTCAACCTGTCTGGATACAGGATCATCAGGATGCTGTCTATCACCCTGATGATCACGACCTGCAAAACCAGGGAAGCATCTTTCAGGCTGCGTTCAAATCTGTAGGCAATTGACGTTCAATTAACCGCAAAGGAGCGAATATGACCGGCAGCATTACCTCTACAGCCGATGAGAGTACTCTCGAATGCAGGAAACTGCACAAAAAAGTCACTATAGAATCTGCCCATTGCAGTGATCCGAAACTTTACTGTAAATTCCGTTCATCCTGTATCATCTGGTTTATGGAAAAGGAGAACTATAAGCAGTCACAAGCGGATGACGATTCGCCGTGACAATTGTTGACACAATGGAGCAGCAAAACACTATCGCAGAGACCGAACTGTCCGGTCAGACTGGTGAAATAGTATCTACCTTCTTCATAAAAAGGGTAATGAAACTGGTTCAGCTTGATTTACCACAGGATACCAGAACTTTTGAAAGAGCTATTGAAATTTGGGCCAGGTAGAACAGGCAGGCAACACTCTGAAGTATCACTTTTTGTTTGCGAATCATTTGCAGAACATGTAAATGTGCTGCAAAACAAACTACAGATAACATCCTGATTAAAGAGTGCTGGTGGCGCAACTCTCTGAATTCCACTGTCGAGGGTTTGTAAATTTACCCAGTTTCTCTTTCAAATATCTGGTATTGATTGCAGTTTCAAAGGGAATCCACAGGTACATCACAGGATGCTCGGAGACAAATATGAAGAATAGAACAAAAGGGCAGTTGGAAGCCGAAATCTGCGAAGCGGTTATAAGGTTCGAAAAAGAATTTATGGGCCGGGGGCCTCTCGAAACAAAGGCGTACATCATTGAAGACATGGTGCTTGTAAGGCTCCGCAATGTACTTACGCAAGCTGAGTTGAAATTGGCCGGAGTATCTGAAAGTAAAGATGGAAGGGAGTTGGTTAAGCGTATCCGAATAGCGCTCCTGGAGCAGGGTCGGCCATTGCTTGAAGCTGCGGTAGAAAAAATTCTGGGAGTCAAGGTGGAAAGTCTACACACGGATATCAGCACGGTTACCGGTGAACGAGTGATTCTCTTTTCTTTGGCCGCATTTCCGATAGTTCCACAAAGATAACAACAACTGAAAATCAGCTTGATATATTGAGAGTATGATTTTGATTGACAAACTTCAGGGAATATGTTGTTATCACCCTTCACCTGCTGAAGCAAAAGGAAATGCTTTAAGAGAGTTGCTTCGGGGGGT
>JAZBNU010000395.1:0-21975 GCA_036350815.1 Desulfopila sp. | reverse complement strand
TACGATGATTAAAAGGCCGGAGAGAAGAAAGGGAGACATGGGAGGCGGATAGTATTTTTGAAAAGTGCAGCACCATGAGCAGGCAGACTGGTTTTCTTTTTCTGTCTTCTGCTTAGAATAGTCACCATAAAGGCTTAATACGCACTCGCCTGAAGCACCAGTGAGGACCATCCATGATAGAGACAGTATTGAAATTCTGGTTTGACGATACCAGCCCAGCGCAGTGGTGGAAGAAAGATGAAGACTTTGACGAAGTGATCCGGCAGCGTTTCACGGCAGTGCACCGGCAGGCAGTCCGCTGCGAATTGTTTTACTGGCGCAGCACCGCCCATGGACGACTTGCCGAAATACTCATTCTTGATCAGTTTTCGAGAAATATGTTCAGGAATTCACCACAGGCTTTTGCCAATGACCCGCTTGCCCTGGCGCTGGCCCAGGAGGCGGTGGCCTGCGGCGCTGACCGGCAGATGTCTGCTGTTAAAAGAAGTTTCTTTTACCTCCCCTTTATGCACAGCGAGTCCCGTATCATTCACGAAGAAGCGGAAAAGCTTTACAGCCAGCCGGGGCTTGAATCAAACCTTGAGTGGGAGATAAAGCACAGGAAAATCATTGAAAGATTCAACAGGTACCCTCACAGGAATGACATTCTTGGACGACAGTCCACTGCCGAAGAGAGAGAGTTCCTGAAACAGCCCGGTTCCAGTTTTTAGTCAGGGGACGTATATACAGGGAATGGTGCGGCAGCAGATAACTGCTTCTTCAGGAAAAAAGAAGAACAGCAAGCCAAATCCTGAATCTCTGTCGTGCTGGTGTTAAGAAAAATGTTGCTCCACAAAGACTATATCGGCTACGATTGATAAACGTTGGTCCCGCCTCTCGCTAACAGCATGACAGAGACAGTACTCAGGGCCGCAGGTATTTTTCGCGGTTCCAACCTCAGACGGTGGAACAGAATATAATGAAGATACGATTGATTACGCTTCTCCGTGCCAGTTTGCTGCCGGCTATCCTCTTGAGCAGTATTTCCTTGCAATTCCCCAACAAAGCACAGGCTGATGAAGGCAAAATGCTGCGAGTCTGCGTCACCAAGATCGTCTCTCATGCAGCCCTCGATGCCGCCGAGAAAGGCTTCGAGGCAGGGCTTGCCAGCGCCGGATTCAAGGAGGGAGTGAATGTTATCTACGAACGTCGCAATGCCAACGGTGATTCTGAATCTGCCGATGCCATATCGCAGGAACTGGCAGCACAGCAGTGCGACTTGATTCACACCATTGCCACCCCAACAACCCAGTCTGTTCTCAAATACGTAAACAGGACTCCTGTCATCTTCTCAGCGGTTACTGATCCGGAGGCTGCAGGTATAGTTCCCCGCGGCAGCGTCGCCGGCAGCAAGACCGGCACCCATGTTACGGGAGTCAGCGATAAATGGCCGGTAAATCTGCAAATGCGAACCTATGCCAAATTCGTGGCACATGCAAAAGTATGGGGAACCATATATAACCCAAGTGAAGACAACTCAATTTCGCATGTCAGTGAGATGCGTCAAGCCGTCAAAGATCTCGGTCTGGAGCTGATTGAGGTGCATGCCGCCAATGCGGCAGAGGTAGAAGCTGCCGCCAGATCACTTGTCGGACGTGTACAGGCGATTGCCATCACTGCCGACAACACCTCAGTGGCACATTTCGAAAAAATTGCCGGAGTCTGCAACGAAAATCAAATAGCGCTTTTTGCAGGAGATGTCGATTCGGTACCCAAAGGGGCAATTGCGGCCTACGGCACCGATTATTTCTTGATAGGCTACTCAGCAGGAAAAAAAGCAGCCTTGATCCTACGGGGGATCAAGCCGGGTGATATAGCCTGGGGGCTGATGGAAAAATTCAGTCTGGTCATCAATCGCAGGGCAGCTTCTCTGCAGGGGGTCACCGTCGATCCTGACCTGTTGCGAAAAGCCGATAAACTGATTGACTGAGGGTGTCGATTGTGCGTTTACCTCTCAGCCTGCTTTCTGCCTCTGCGCTCCTGATTCTTACCATGGCTGCCGGGTCTTTTATCGATCTGCGCAATGAGGAGATGCATTCCCGTCACCTTGCCATAAGTACCGGACTGGAAAAGATCGTGCGTTTCAATCAAGAGTTGAACGCCATGCTCCTTGTTTCCGTTCTGGAAAGAAACACACTGCGCAGTTCAACCTATCAGACGGTCTATGACAAGCTTGAGCTTTCCGTCACTTCAGTTGAAGAGTTGACCCGGCAGCTTGAGCTTGCAGATGACATCAGCGCGCTAGGCTTCGAACGGCGGGAGTTGCGTCAGGTCGAGCTGCGCGCCCTGGAACTGATGGAGGCGGATCAATGGGATGAAGCCCGGTCACTTCTTTTTGACGAAGGGTATGTTCTCGCCCGAAAAATATATGAGATCAACAGTGAGACCGCGATCAGCGCCTTGAATGGTGAACTGATGAAGACGGCTGCCACATTCGGGCAGGCACGCAATATTTCTCTGGTGGTTCGTGCAGCCGCCCTTGTCCTGTTGCTCTGGGCAGGACTGATGTTCTCCAGCCGTCTGCGCCGGGAACTGGCAGAACAGGAACGGCTGCGCAACCAGATCAGTGCCGCCAATATTCTCCTGGAAGACAAGGTTCGGGACCGTACCGTCGAGCTCGAGGAGGCCAACAGTAAACTGGCAGCCCTCAGCATAACGGACAGTCTCACCGGCCTGGCCAACCGGAGGCGCTTTGATGAGGTTATCCACACTGAATGGCAGCGCGCCAGACGCCAGAATATTCCCCTTGCGGTTGCAATGATCGATGTGGATCAGTTCAAGGCTTATAACGACTATTTCGGTCATCAGGCAGGCGACGAATGCCTGCGGCGTATCGCTGTGGTGCTGCGTAACTGCGTGCAGCGTTCAGGTGATCTTCTTGCCAGATATGGAGGAGAAGAGTTTGTCGTTGTCCTGCCCGGCATCGGCAGCAGTGAAGCAGGAGGGGTGGCGGAAAATATCCGAAAGGCCATACAGGCTGAGGCGCTGGAGCATACATCCATTTCAGAATCAGGCGTGGTGACGGTGAGTATCGGTGTGGCTGCAAAAAAACCTTCTTCAGACGATAAAACAGGGGAACTGCTGCGTGAAGCCGATGCAGCGTTGTACACCGCCAAGCGTGCCGGGCGCAACATTGTGATCATCTTCCCCGATAAAACAGTTGGATCATTGCAGGACCGAGGCGGCGGTTGAAGAGTCACCCAGCGGTCTGTTGTCTAGTACCTGTCCATAAATGACACTTTTGCCCTAACTCGTCGTTGCTCTCAAAATTTAATCCTCGGAATATCAGTTATATGCCTGTGGTTAAATGTATCGAGCGCCTAGATTTAGAACATAATTGTTCATTTCTGGACAGACACTGTCTAGCGGTGGCGGCTTTTCAAACTGATTTCGAGTTCTTTTTCCATCTGCTGAACTACCAGGGCCAGCGCGGCAGACTCCGCCATGGGGCCGGAATTATTCCAGCCGGCCCGCAGCGACTCCTGTTTTTTCCGGCGGAATTCTTCCACTGACTCCACCATGGTCTTCCAGCCGAACAATTTCTGCAGAACGTGCCGTTCGGCAGCGGAGAGATCTCTGTCCGTATCAATGCTTCTGTTGCCGTCGATGTGAATGATCATAAAAAAGGGGTCGGAAAACCAGAAAGCCTCCTGAGTAATGTTCGAATTAATATACGGTATCAGCCGATGCGAGGACATCCTCGCTGATTACCAAACCCATACGTTTCCCTGCAGCCGGGTTAATATGGAAAGTGAGCTTTTTTTGAAACTCAACGGCAATATCTCCTGGAGCGGTACCGCCTATAATGCGGCGTGCCATGGCACCGGTCTGTCTGCCGTGTAAATAGTAGTCAAACCCCATAGCTGCTATGGCGCCGCGTTTAACCGAGTCGGTGTCCGCCGTAAAAAGGGGCAGTTTGACTCGTTCACAGACCTTGATTACACTTTCAAGTGCTGAAACAACTGTGTTGTCCGTAGGGACATAAACGGCATCAACTTTTCCCACGAGACTTTGGGCAGCCTGGTAGACATCGGCGGTGTTGGTTGCCGGAGCTTCGACTATCTGGAAGCCCAGAGAGGCGGCGGCTTCCTTGATACGTTTCACGTTGGATACCGAATTGACTTCTCCGGAGTTATACATTACGCCGAGTTTTTTCAGACCAGGAACAAAGCGGAGCACCATTTCCATATGCTCTTTCATGGGCAGCCGGTTCGATACACCGGTGATGTTCTTTCCCGGTCGCTCATAGTTGTCGATGAGCCCAGCAGCAAGTGGATCGGTAATGGCTGTGAAAATCATCGGGGTACCTGCCATATGGGCATGTTTTTCAAAAATCTTGGCGCAGGCCTGGGCTGTAGGTGTGGCGATGGCCACTATCAGGTCGGGATTATCAGAGACAATCTGGCTGGTAATCTGCCCAGCTGTTGCCATGTTTCCATGGGCATTGTAAATTTTATAGCGTGGCGCTACATTATTTTCACCAAGGTCGTCCTGGAAACCTTTCAGCACGTCATTGAGTGCCGGATGATCGACGAACTGGCTGATGGAAATAGTGACCTCAGCAGCGGTTGCCGAGGTTGTGACTGTTGCCAGCAAGAACAGAAAAGCGAAAAAAGAAAAGTTTTTCATGGTTATCCTTTAATGTACATTGTTATTGGTAATAAATTCCTGAAAATGGACACTTTATATGATAGTATTGTTTGAAGCAAGTTGAATTCTCAAGTTTGTCCGAAGTCTGAGTGTGGAGTTGCGAGTAGAGAAAGAGAGAGCCTTCAAGGCACGGATGTATGCCGGTACACCCCCCTGTTCCCCTGTCTCTTCTGCCTTTTCCAGCCTGATATGATGAAGTTTTTGAAAGGAAAGACATGCATACCAAAGTAACCTTGTTTGTCCAGTGCCTGGTGGATTCGATGTTCCCCGAGGTGGGTGATGCCATGGTGGAGGTTCTGCAGCGCCTCAAGGTTCCTCTTTACTATCCCAAAGAGCAGACCTGCTGTGGGCAGCCGGCTTTCAACAGCGGCTATCAACGGGAGGCCAGGGCTGCGGCACGGCGGTTTATAAGTATATTCGGTGATGCCGAAAGAATTGTCTGTCCGTCCGGGTCCTGTGTCCATATGGTTCGTCATCACTATCCTCAGCTTTTTGCCGATGAAGACCTTGAGTTTCGCGTCCGGGTTAAGGAAATCGGCAACAGATGCTATGAGTTCAGCGAGTATCTTGTCGATGTGCTTGGTGCGGTGAATGTCGGAGCACACTATCCCGCCAGGGTGACATATCATGACTCCTGTCACCTGCTCCGGGGGCTGGGGGTAAGGCTGCAGCCCAGGACGCTGTTGCGTAATGTTGAAGGCCTGCAGTTTGTCGAAATAAATGACAGTGACGTGTGCTGCGGTTTTGGTGGAACCTTCAGCGTCAATTACCCTGAGATATCGACAGCTATGGTGGATGAGAAAATAGATAATATCATTGCCTCCGGTGCAGAGTGTGTTACCGGTTGTGATGTCAGTTGTCTGATGAATATCAAGGGACGACTGGCGCGGCGACAGGTGAATGTTGAAGTAAAGCATGTTGCGGAGATTCTGGCAGCGAGAGGGGGAAAACTGTCATGAAAAACCTCAATGGACCGGCATATGCGGAAGATGCTGTCAAAGGAATACATAATCGCTGTCTGCAGGACAGTCTAAAAAAACTACAGAATCGTTTCGGTAAAGGAGCCATGGAGTATTGGGCTGATATGGACGACGGTGAGCTGCGCGACCGGGTGAAAGAGAGCCGTATGACAACTCTGGAAAACCTTGATGTCGTCCTTGCCCTGCTTGCTGAAAAGGTACAGCAGGCCGGTGGTCATGTCTATTTTGCCAGGACGGCGCAGGATGCAGTGGACTACTGTCTCCGTGTTGCCCGAAAGAACGAGGTGAAGCGTATTGTCAAGGGCAAATCCATGGTTTCTGCTGAAATCGGATTGGATGAGGCGTTATTACGCCATGGCTGTGAGGTGACCGAAACAGATCTCGGAGAATTTATTATCCAGCTGGCTGAAGACCAGCCTTCTCACATTATAGCGCCCTGTATTCATCTCAACAGACAACATATCGGCAGGCTTTTTGAGGAAAAGCTCGGAATTTCCTACAGTGAAGATCCTCCGGAGCTGACCCGGGCGGCCCGAAAAGCGCTGCGACAAAAAATGCTTCATGCCGATATGGGCATTACCGGCTGCAATGTGGCCTGTGCTGAAACCGGTAAAATCAGCCTGGTTTCCAATGAGGGGAACATCCGGATGGTGACCACCATGCCAAGGATTCATCTGGCTTTGATGGGCATAGAACGGGTTGTTGCCACCATGGGGGATCATCAGGGAGTTCTGCAGTTGCTCACGCGTGGGGCAGCCCTGCAGAAACTGAGTACCTATGTCAGCTTCTGCGGTGGTCCGGCCGCGGAAAATGACCCGGATGGTCCGGAGGAGTTTCACCTGGTAATGATCGATAACGGCAGATCTAAGATATTGGGAGACAGTGAATTCAGGGAAGTACTTGCCTGTATCCGCTGCGGTGCCTGTCTTAACATCTGCCCGGTCTATGGCCGTATTGGAGGTCATGCTTACGGTTCACCATATTCCGGTCCCATTGGTGCAGTAGTAACGCCTCTGCTTTACGGTATAAATAAGTATGCCGATCTCTGTAAAGGCGAGAGTCTCTGCGGCGCCTGTCTCGATATCTGTCCGGTAAAAAATGACCTGCCCCGTATGCTGCTGGCCCTGCGGCACAAGCTGGCCTATGGGGACCGCCACTGGCAGACCGGAACACACAACCGAACAGAAGCCTTTGCTTTCAAGCTGTGGCGCCTGCTGATCGGCAATCGTGCTTTTTATGGTCTGGCCCTGCGCTGCGGCCGCGCATTGCAGAGACCTTTTATCGAAAAATCGGGTATGATTAAGAAAATGATAGGTCCCGCTGCTGCCTGGACGCGAGATCGCGACCTGCCTCCTCTGGCAAAGGAGTCTTTCCGCAGCCGCTGGAAAAAGAAGCACAGCCGGACAGAACGTCGCCGGGATGAGGTGGATAATGGGTGAAAAAGAAGCGTTTATGGCTGGTATTAGAGAGGCCCTGGGGTATGCAGCCGAGGAGGTCCGGGGGGTGGAGGAGTGCCGACTGCTCTTTTCCGAAAAAGATGACAGACTCATTCTTGATCGGATTCGATATCGTACCCATGTGGAAAAACAGGCTCTTCTCCAGATTTTGCAGGAAAACGGGCGGCAGCTCAACCTCGACGTTCAGGTCGTACCGTCACTTGCCGCTGCGGCTGATACAATCGTCGATATTATCCGAGCCGGAACACCTGAATTTTCCAGCGCCAGACAGATCATCCAGCACGATCATCAGGATATAGCGGCACTGCAGCTTTGGAAGAGATTTGCCGGGGAAGCAGTGGCAGTGCATACCTCCTATCCGGCTGACCGGGAAGTTCCGGCAAAATCAGCCGAGTCCTGTGTCGGAATAACAGTACCCAGTTGGGCAGCAGCCGAATCAGCTACTGTTGTACAACTCACTAAACCGGGAAGACCGCGTTCCACCTCGCTGCTTCCTTCAGTTCATATAGCCCTGCTCCGCCTGGAATTCCTGCTGGCCGACCTCAGTGAAATTTATGCCTTGCTTCGTTTTGAACCTCCCCGGGAGTCCTTTGTTTTTATAACCGGTCCATCAAAGACCGCCGACATTGAAGCCCATATGGTTCATGGCGCACACGGCCCACGGGAAATGCATCTGGTGGTGATTGACGAACACATGGTGCAGCTGCCGGGAAAATATAGAGGTTCGGGGCTTTTTCCGCCCGAATAGGGTATAGCCCGGATATTTCATGTAATACCATCATCGAGGGCCTTATATGAACTATTCGGGATAGCCGGAAGATGTCTCCTGTAAAAGGGTTGTACTTGGAATGGTAATGGAGGTAATGTCCCGATATGAATGTGTTGGGAGATTATGGGAGTCGATATGGAAATAGTGACCCTTGTGGAAAACAGTTGCGCCGATACCCGGCTTAAAGAGGAGTTTGGCCTTTCCCTTCTGGTGAAGTGCGAAGCAGGCAGTATCCTCTTTGACATGGGAGCCTCGGCGCGCTTTGCCCTCAACGCTGAACTCTTGGATGAGGATCTGGCCGCAGTTGACTGTGCGGTTCTCTCGCATGCCCACTATGATCATGGTGGAGGGCTTGAAACATTTTTACAGAAAAACAGCCAGGCGCCGATTTATGCCGGTATTGGGGCAGGGGGAGACTATTATGCTGATATAGGAGCCAGATCGCCTCTCCTTCTCGAACCTCTTGTGTCTGCCATGTCGAGAAAAAGTACGCTATTCTGCCGCTATATCGGTCTTGATAAAGCATTGCTTGTCCAGGCAGGAGAACGGCTCATGACAGTGGAAGGTTCTATAGAAATACTGCCGGATGTATATGTCCTCACCAAAATACAGCAAAACCGGGCTCTTCCGCACGGCAACAGATATCTGCTGGAGAATACAGAGCGCGGACTGTACGAGGATCCATTCCGGCATGAACTGATCCTGGTCATTAGAGAGAGCGACGGGCTGGTTCTTTTAACCGGTTGCGGCCATCGCGGTATCCAGAACATGGTCGAGACTGTTCAGCAGCATTTTGGCGGAGAGAAGATCAAAGCTGTTATTGGTGGTTTTCACCTGGCTCTCCGGCCCGGCAAACCCCAAATAGCGGGAAAACGAGAGGATATTGAGGCCATTGCCCGACTATTGGCCAGTGCCGGTGTCGAAAGGGTTATAACCGGCCACTGTACTGGAGATGAGGCCTGCGACATTCTGAAGGAGGAGATGGGAGAGGTGTTCTCCCGTTTATCCACGGGACTCAGGTATAGTATTTAACGGTACCACAGGATAATTATCAAGGTGGTGGACATGGAACTTGGTGCGCTGACAACCGAGATGATGATCGTGTTTGCTCTTATGGGGCTGGCTATCATTCTTTTTGTCTTTGATCTGCTCCGGGTCGATCTGGTGGGAATACTCATGATGGTGCTGCTGCCTCTGAGTGGTGTGGTCACTCCGGAACAGGCCGTAGCGGGGTTGAGTTCCAATGCGGTGGTTTCCATCATTGCGGTCATGATCATAGGAGCCGGGTTAAACCGTACCGGTGTTATGAATCTCGTGGCGGAGCAGATTATAAAAATCGCCGGCTCCGCTGAAGTTCGTATCATGGCGGTGGTTTCCATGACGGTGGCACTTATCTCCAGTTTTATGCAGAATATCGGAGCGACTGCGCTTTTTTTGCCGGCAACCATGCGGATCAGCCGCAGGCTGAATATTTCAGCCAGCCGTATTCTTATGCCCATGGGCTTCTGTGCCATCACCGGTGGTTGTCTGACTCTGGTGGGCTCCAGTCCGCTGATCATGCTCAACGACCTTATGGAAAGCTGGTGGCTTAACAATTCTCCTGCGGTCAAAGGTGCAGAATTCACGCCTTTGGGACTTCTTGCCGTCACTCCGGTGGGTTTTGCTCTTCTCTGTGGTATTCTCCTCTATTTCGTTCTGTTCAGTAGAAAACTGCTGCCTAAAGAGGTCTGTCTTCTTGATGAAAACTGTATGGATAAGCGGCTCCAGGATGTCTATGGAACAGAAGTAGGGGAAAGTTTCGAAGTGGAGGTTCCGCCCTACTTCCCGCCCCAGACGCTGGAAGAGCTGGAATTACGGCCCCGCTATCATGTGACCGTTATCGGTGTCGCCAAGGAAGACGGCAAGCGTAAAGATCTGTCTCCGACAAAAGGAACACATATTGAGCCGGGTGATACCCTCTGGATTATCAGTTCCGCGGAACGGCTGGAACAAGTGGCGGCTGATCATGGCTGGCGCATCAAGGAAGAGCATGATGTCTTTAGAGACCTCAGCTACCCTGAAGTTTCAGGGGTAGTTGAAGGAGTTGTCATTCCTCATTCCAACTTGAGCGGACACTCCATGGAAGAACTCCAGTTTCGTGAGCTGTACCATGTCAATCCTCTGGCTATAGTCCGTGGTGACGAAATAATCATGGAAAATATCAACATTACCCAACTGCGTCAGGGTGATACTATTCTGCTGCAGGGACGCTGGCAGCAGTTCAGGCTACTGGCTGGTAAAATGGATATCGCCTTTATTGAGGATATCAAAGGGGAAGATCTCAAGCCTGAGAGGACCCGCTGTGCCCTGTTCTTTCTCCTCCTTTCATTGATAATGGTGCTGAGCTTTAAGGTGCAGCTCTCAATTGCTCTGCTGACCGGTGCTCTCGGCATGATTGTAACCAATGTTATCAAGGCAGATCGCGCCTATGAGGCGGTGGACTGGCGCACGGTGTTTCTCCTGTCGGGCCTGATACCACTGGGAACTGCTTTTGAACAGACAGGTGCTGCGGCTTTTATTGCCGCCAATGTTCTCGAGATGGTGGGGACGCCTTCGCCACTTCTCCTCATGGTCATTCTTTCTCTTCTATCCGCCTTTTTTTCTCTGGTGGCATCAAATGTCGGCGCGGTTGTGCTGATGGTGCCCCTGGGCATGAATATGGCTGCAAGCATCGGAACTGATCCGGTAATTGCCGGCATGGTGGTGGCTCTTTCAGCTTCCAACACCTTTATCCTGCCGACCCATCAGGTCAATGCCCTCATCATGCGACCAGGGGGATACCGCACCAGAGATTATATGAAAGCAGGTTTCGGGGCAACCATTCTCTTCACAGCCATACTGGCATCCTGCCTCTCTCTTTTTTATGGCATTTAGCTCGAAATTTTCCCTTTCACCAGTCGATTTCTGCCCTGAAAAACCTATCAGAAAACCATTGCCTTCCTCCGATGGCGCGGGAATCTATACTAATCGTAATACCAGCAAAAAAGGCCGCACCTGAAGGTACGGCCCAGAAGAGTATCCGAAATTGTTAACAACGGTTGAATTTGTCAGGTTTTTCTGTCAAATAGGCGTGCTGAATATAATCGACTGTTGCTCAGCCCCTTACTCTCTTAATAGTTCCATTGCTGATCATTTCCTGAAATTGTGCCAGGAGGGCTTTTTCTTCCTTGTCGAGATGGCCGTCTTCAAGTGCACAATCCATGATACTGTTATACTCTGCCGGTGTAATCTCAAGATCATCAATGGCATGTTTGATCAGATCCTTGAGAGCGCCTGCGGATTGACTCGGTTTTTTCATTGTCTTTTCTCCTTAATATGGTCAGTGTTTTTTACTATTTTCTACAATGTAGGAATAAACTAAAAATATAATTTTCATTAATCCCCCAAAAGCAAGCACCGTCCATGCTTTTATTTCGTCGCTATTGACAATCAATGCTTATGTCTGACACTTGGTCAAGCCGCGCTTTGCATCCCCGGCAAGCTCGGTTGTTAAGAAATGCAGATTAGATGCAGGTGCAGCGTTCTGTGATAAAACGCGCCATCAGGTCCAGTACCCTGCTTTGTGCTTCCAGGTGAGGAATGTGGGCGCAGCCGGCAATGATTTCTGCGCGGGCATCGGGGGAGGCGCCTGAAGTGATTGACTTGACCTGATCTCGTGAACCGTACTGGTCATTTTCCCCCTGGAGAACCAGAAGAGGTGCGGTAATACTGGGCAGCGCATATTCGATATTCCACGACCTGAACCAGCTGGCCAGCCAGGTTTTATGCCAGGCGGCAAAAATGACTTCTGTGTTTTCCCCATGATGTTTGCGCAATCCGGCCAGTTTGCCTTTTTGCCATGCCTGCAGTGCGCCCTGAATACCGCTGAGTGTTTCAGCATCGACAAAAACGTGTGCAGCTTCGGTAATAATCCCTCTGAGCAGTAAGGGCCGCTCGGCCCCCAGAAGCAATGCGATACTGCCCCCATCGGAATGGCCGACAAGAATATATGTTTGGTCCGGGATGAGTTGTTTCAGGAGAAGAGGAAGTTCTTTCAGGGCAAGTTCATGGAGATAGTGGATTGTACGCTCATGCAGCAACGGTGATGACTTCCCGTGGCCGAGACGGTCATATAAGAGTCCTGGACATCCGGTTGCCCGGCAGAGCAATTCCGGGAAATCCCGCCACATGAAGGTGCACCCCAGTGCTTCGTGGAGATAGACCAGAACAGGTTTGTCTTTATCGCCCTCAATCAGTTGATAGTGCAGCCTGTAATGGGGCTGAAGAGTCAGATCTGCCAAAAACGTCTCCTTTGCAACAAGTCTTCCTGGGTGATGAAGGGATAACTGTATATATTGTTACACTAAAAACACGACTGTTTCAAACAGATCTCCCTTGTTTCCGTATGCTGGGATGTTGTATCAGCCCTGCGGGCTTGTGGCTCGAGCAGGACGGGTGGGGCTGCTCGATCCCAGGAAGGTGGTGTAAAAATCTGCCTTTCAGAAGAAATTCAGACGAGGACCTTGCAAAATATTCAATACTTGGATAGCCTGAGAGGAAGATCCACCCTCATGGTGACGTCAATGACGTCGGCCGGCTTGTCTATCGGGATATAACGTACTTTCCTCCAGTGGAATAGTCATGACGAAGACCAACCCTTTCTGGAAACTGGTTTTTCTCTCCCTCGGTCTGACGGTAATTTTCATTTTTTTGATCTGTCTTTGTATTCTGTTGCGCCTTGATGCGGAGCAGCTTGATATAGTTAAGGAAATTGCCTCGCAAAATGTCTATTTCCTGCTGTTGCTGACCACTGTTGTTCCGGTTGCTCTTTGGGTTATCTTCGAGATCTGCTATACCCGATTCTACCTGCCGCTGCGAAAAATCCCCACCGAAATATCAGTCATGTGCAGAACAAACCCGTCACACCGCCTCGATTACGCCGGCAACCATAATATCCGTGAGCTTTCCCAAGCCATCAACGCCCTTGCCGATGTAAATGAGACGCTCAGCAAAAATCTCGATCTGGAAATCGGCAAGGCCAGGGAGGAAACGGAAAAAGAGCGCAACATGCTGGCGGCAATCATGGCAGAGTTACCGTTTGGGCTGATACTGTGTAACAGTAACGGTAGAATCCTGCTTTTTAACTCTCAGGCCAAAGCACAGTTCAGCCCGGTTCTCGCGAAAAGACGCTCTGAGTATTTTCTTGGTCTGGGTCGATCAATTTTTCACATCATTGATAAAACTTTAATTTCCCATGCGCTGCAGGAAATTGAAGAGCGTCTGCAAAGGGGGAAAAAGAGGGTCGCATCCTATTTTACTACTCAGATTGAAAATAAAGAGCCTGTTCTGGTGGAAACTATTCCGGTATTAGATCAGGAGCGCCGCATTACCGGATTTATTTTGAGCCTGCAGGATATTTCCAACAATATCAAGAGGTATGACTCTATAAGCAGAGGAGTACTATTGCTGGATAAAAGTGTTGAGGAGAGTATTGCCCGGATAGCAGAGATTGTTCTGCCGGAAAGAACTGCGGTGCCCCATCGTATGGTGCTCTTGGAGCAGTGTTTCGATACGATGCGGCGCCATCACAGCTCTGTTTTTGCCACTATCCTTGAGGCAGCTTTTGAGACAATACCGTTGAGCAGGCTTAATCTGGATCATTTTCTTTTTGTGATACAGAAGACGGCGGGGTATGGCAAAAATATCAGGGTGAATGTTTCAGGAAGCAACCGTGATACCAGAATCCTTGGAGACCTTTCTTCTTTTGTGGCGGCATTTGTGTTTGTCCTGGAAAAACTGGCGGAGTTAACGTCTCATGATGAATTTGATCTTCAGGTATTGGCAGATGAGAAGATTGTAGAGTTTGAAATAACCTGGGATGGAAAAGCTGTTCGGAGGAGTGACGTGGCAGGTTTGGCTGTGATGTACATCGCTTCTCTGCTCCAGCTCGACTATGTATTGCGGCAGAATAAAGCTTCTCTACAATATGATGACACTGCGGAGATGGTGCGTCGCATAACTATTTCTGCCAGAGTGGAGTTGCAGCTTCCATTTCCGGGGTTTCGAAGGTCTCCTGTTATTGCCGGCTCAAGGCCGGAGTATTACGATTTCAATCTTTTCGAGGCTGGTGATGAAAGCCTGGATCTGCTCAATTCCACCTTGGACTCGTTAACGTACAGCGTTATTGATACTGAAACCACAGGTCTCCACCCCGGAGGCGGTGATGAAATAGTTGCCATAGGGGCTGTGAGGATTGTCAAAAACCGTATTGTTCTTGAAGACTGTTTTGAACAGCTGGTCAATCCGGGGCGGGATATACCTTTTGAGGCCTATAAAATACATGGAATTGATCCGACGATGGTATCTGACAAACCAGACATTGACAGCGTCCTGCCGGCTCTGAAACGCTACATTTCCAGCACGGTGATAGTGGGTCATGATGTCGGCTTTGACATGAAGATGATCAAGATGAAAGAGAAAAGTGCGAATGTTGTTTTTAATAATCCGGTACTCGACACCCTGCTCCTTTCCGCGATGCTGCACCCGATTTATAAACAGCACAATATCGAGAGTATTGCGGCAAGACTGGGAGTTACGATTGTCGGTCGTCATACTGCAACAGGAGATGCTGTGGCTGCGGCGGAGATTTTTCTTAAACTTATCCCACTCCTGCAGAGCAGGGGAATAACCACTTTAAAAGAGGCTCTGGAGGCCTCGAAACGCACCTATTTTTTGCGGCTGCGGTATTGAACGGAAGTTTGTTGGTCACCTTTGCATGAGGCTGAATATGAAAGATGCATACAGACACAAGCCTTTCTCTCTGCTGTCAGAGGATCAATTCGACTCGATTGCAGAGCATCTCCAGCATGAAAAAGCGAGCCGGGGAACTGTCATGTTTGTTCAGGAAATAACCCAGGTGGACAGGTTTTGCCTGCTCCTCTCCGGTTCGGCCAAGATCTATTTTGAATTTAATTTTACCGAAACGCTCAAGCGTGAGCTGGTGGCGGGGGGGAGCTTTGGCGGCATATCTATTTTGCTCAACGAAGGAATTGCCACCAAAACCTTGAGGATTGTTGAGGATGCTGAAATTGTAAGCCTTGATGCCGTTCATTTTTTGGCGCTTTGTGAAAAGAGCGAACCGTTTACCGAATTCTTTACCAGTGCCTTCGGTAAAAGCATGATTAACAGAACCTATGCCGGTATCATTTCTCGTCAGATAAAGGATAAAGAACTCAATCTTCCATTTTTTAATCAGCCGATTTCAGCCATGTACCGACCGGTGATTGCCACCTGTCGACGAGACATCTCCATCCAGTCAGCCGCTGCAACCATGGCTGAGACCAACAGCAGTGCACTGCTCGTTAAAAATAACAGCAATATCGATGGAATAGTCACAGACGCCGATCTGCGGGAGCGGGTAATCGCCTGTCAACTTGACACATCTCTTCCCGTTGCAAAAGTCATGTCCTCTCCGGTCATTTCAATCAGCGACCAGAGTCAGGTATATGAAGCCTTTCTGGCGATGATAGAAAAGGATGTGCGTCACCTGATGCTGATTAATCAGCAGGGCGAGGTCACCGGCATTATAACGGAAAAGGATCTCATTGTTGCCCAGACTGAGTCAACTTATCTCCTGATTAAAACTGTGAAAGCGGCAAGCAATGTAGAGCAGTTGGAAAACATCCACGCCAGGTTGATCAGGATGCTTCTCGCTCCTATTCAAAACGGCTCAAGTACCGAATATTTAACGAAGCTGATTACTGCATTTTCCGATGCCATTATAGATAAGGTGATCAATTTTGCGCTGGAGGAGCTCGGCCCGGCTCCATGTCCTTTCGTTTTTCTGGTCATGGGCTCCGAGGGTAGAGGAGAGCAGACTTTTATTTCCGACCAGGATAATGCTCTTGTCTATCAGGATCCGGCCGGCGGAGAGGAAAATACAGAGACACAGCGTTATTTCGAAAAGCTTGGTGAACGTATCTGTGATCAGCTGAATGTCGCAGGGTATAAGCTTTGTGAGGGCAACAATATGGCCAAAAATCCGGAATGGTGCCGGCCTCTGTCTGTTTGGAAGAAGTATTTTCATCACTGGATTCGTGTGGCAAAACCGGAAGATCTGCTCTATTCCAGCATATTTTTTGATTTCAGAGGGGTTTGGGGAGATATCTCCATAGCTGTTCAGTTGAAGGAATATCTCCTCCAGTCCATAGAAAAATGGCCCGGATTCCTGCGTAATCTCACGGAGAATACCCTGGTTTTCAAGCCTCCCATCAGCTTTTTCGGCAGGTTCAGAGTGGAGAAAGATGGCCCCTATAGAGGGTGTTTCGATATCAAAATCGCCCAGCTTCCCATTATTGATTTTGCTCGGGTTTATTCCCTGCAGAACAAGGTTGCCGAGACCAATACCTTGCGCCGGCTCTTCACGCTGCACAAGCTGCAGGTTCTTACTGATGAAGAGTACCGGGATTTATTTCAAACATACAATTATCTTATGCGTTTACGGCTCTTTCGGCAGATTACCGTCATTATCGATGAGGCGAAGGAAGCGGATAATTTCATCAATCCCTCAGACCTTTCGTATCTCGATCGTGCCATGTTGAAAAAGGTGTTTAACAGGATAAAAAAATTCCAGCAGAAACTGAGCTTTGATTTTACCGGATCGGCGTAAATGGTGCTCCCAGAGGGGCAGTTTTATTGGGTGACGGCCTTTTCAATGGCCTCCTGCAGTTCGGTAATTGAACCCATTTTAGAGATGATAGCTATCGGTTCAATATCTTCGGTTTCCCTGGCGAGATTGTTCTGGTCATACCCGCTGAAGCACTGACTATACGCCAAGATAGCGGGACTGAATGTCCGCTTGGACCTGTAATTCGGCTGTGGTGCCTCTCCACACAATCGCACCTTTTTCCATGATATAGTGACGGGCCGCGATGTTCATCAGAGCGTTGATGTTTTTATCAACCACTAGAATTGCAAGTCCTTTGTTTTTCAGGATGGTTAAACCGCGCCAGATCTCCTTTCGAACAAGGGGGGCGAGACCTTCGGTGGCTTCGTCGAGAAGGAGAAGCCGTGGATTGATCATCAGGGCTCTTCCTATGGCAAGCATCTGCTGTTCTCCCCCGGAGAGCTGGTTGCCGAAGTGGTTGAGACGGTCACCAAGCCGCGGGAAAATGGTCAGAATATCGTCAATTGTATAGGGTGCCTCCTGTCTGGTATAGTTCGCTGCTGTTGCCATAATATTCTCGCGAACAGTGAGATTGGGGAAAATCTGGCGGCCTTCCGGCACCAGGCCGATGCCCAGGCGCGCTCTGCTGTAGCTCGGTAAAGAGTCGATATCCCTGCCGCCAAAGGAAATGTTGCCGTGGCGGATATCTTTCAGTCCAATGATTGAACGGATTGTGGTGCTCTTTCCCATGCCGTTTCTTCCAAGGAGGGTGACGACTTCCGCTTCACCAACTTCCAGAGAAATACCGAAAAGTGCCTGGCTTTCTCCATAAAAGGTTTCTATCTCTTTCACCTGAAGCATCAGTCCTGTTCTCCCAGATAGGCGGCCTGTACATCTTTATTCTGCCGGATTTCAGCAGGAGGGGCGGTAAGAATATTTTCACCGTAGACCAGCACGGTGATCATATCGGCCAGGGAAAAGACCACGTCCATGTCATGTTCCACGAGCAGGATGGTGGTGCTTCCTTTCAGTTTTTGAATTAATTTTGAAAGCTCAACGGTGCCGCCGGGCCCCATACCGGCCATTGGTTCATCGAGAATGAGAAGATCAGGCTGACCGGTGAGGGCCATGCCGACCTCAAGCTGCCGCTTTTCTCCATGTGACAAGGCGCTTGCGACGATATGACCACGCTTCTCCAGGTCTACCCGGGAAAGGCAATCAGCCAGCTTCTCCCTGACAACACCGCTTTGCAATCCTTTGCGCCAGAAGCGGAAATTATGGCTGCTGTGGGCACAGATGGAAAGGGCCATGTTTTCAGCAACGGTGAGGTTTTCAAAAATATGGGTTATCTGAAAGGATCTGGCGATCCCCAGGCGGGCTCTGCGATAATCCTTGAGGCGGCTGATATCCTGTGCTTGAAAAAGAATCTTCCCGCTGTCGGAAAGAATATCCCCGGTCAGCTGGTTGACGAGGGTGGTTTTACCGGCCCCGTTCGGGCCGATAATGGCGTGGATATGTCCCCTGGCCACAGAGAAGCTGAGGTTTTTGGTGGCCTGTAAAGCACCATAAGCTTTATTCAGCTTGATCACTTCGAGAATATTCTCAGCCATTGTCATTTTTCTCCCCGACGATGATACCAAAGAGTCCTTTTTTCGCAAAGATGACCACCAGGACCAGGAAGGGCCCCATATACACCATCCAGTGTTCGGTATACATGGCGAGGATCTCTTCAAGGAGAAGAAAGACCGCTGCTCCAAGGACAGGTCCGAAGAGGGTGCCGAGACCGCCGAGAAGAACCATGACCATCAGTTCGCCGGAAAGGGTCCAGTGCATCAGACCGGGGCTGATGTATTCGGTCTGATTAGCAAGCAGGCCGCCAGCCAGCCCTGCCGCCCCGCCGGCTATGACGAAACAGGCGAGTTTGTATTTATAGGGGTTGATGCCCAGAGCACTGAGGCGGCGTTCGTTGTTGCTGCCGCCCCGAATGATAAGGCCGAATCGGGAGTCCACCAGCCTTTTCGCAAAAAAGACAAAGAGAAAAAGAAAAAAGAGGCAGAAATAGTAAAACGTGAGGTCGCTGTTCAGGTCGAGAAGCGGCAGGCTTGAGCGGGAGTAGAGAGAAATGCCGTCGTCACCGCCATATTTTCCCAGCGAGATGAAGAAATAATAGATCATCTGCGCGAAGGCCAGCGTTATCATGATAAAATGCATTCCCTTGGTTCTGAGGCACAGCGCACCGATGACAAGGGCGAAAAGGGCTGAAATCAATACGGCAAGAGGCAGGACAAGAAGTCCGCTTTCGCTCCCCTGAAGAAGAAAAGGGAACGTGAAAAGAGGTTCCGCTTCCGAAGAGTGGAAAAAGAATATACCAACGACATAGGCTCCAATGCCCACATAAGCGGCGTGTCCCAGACTTATCATTCCGGCAAAACCAAGGAGCAGGTCAAGACTGACTGCAGCGATGGCGTATATCAGAATTCTGGAAAAAAGAGAAATAAAATAGGTCTCTTCAAGCAGGGTAGCGGCGACAGGTAAAACCAGGAAAAACAGGGCTCCCGCCGCAATCAGGATATTTTTTCGGCTCAGTTTTTTCATTAGCTGTGGGCAGGAAAGAGTCCTCGCGGCTTCCAGACAAGAATGGCGGCCATCAGGATATAGATGGCCATGGATGCCAGTGAAGCCGCCGCCGCATCTGCTGTGGCAGAGTTGAACAGCAGGCGGAAAAGTGTCGGTAGAAAAGCCCGGCCGAGGGTATCGACCAGGCCGACCAGCAGTGCCCCGGCAACCGCTCCTCGAATGGAACCTATGCCGCCAATGACAATAACGACGAAGGTGAGTATCAGAATGGATTCTCCCATGCCCGACTCCACGGCGAGAATGGGACCTGCCATAACGCCTGCGAGGCCGGCCAGCAGGGTCCCGAGTCCGAAAACCAGGGTGTAGAGCAGGGTAATATTCACCCCGAGAGCACCGATCATGTCCCGGTTGGATGCGCCTGCACGTATCTGCATGCCCAGTCTGGTTTGTGAAAACATATACCACAGAGCCAGAGCGACAAAAATACCGACCCCAATAACCGCAAGACGATACACTGGATAGATCAATCCCGGAAGCAGTTCGACACTGCCGCTGAGCCATGGGGGAACATCGAGATAAAGCGGCTGACGGCCCCAGATGATCCGGGTCAGTTCATTAAAAAACATAATGAGGCCGAAGGTGGCCAGAACCTGGTCAAGATGCTCGCGGCTGTAGAGCCGACGAAGGACAACGACTTCCACCAGCATGCCGGTGAGGGCAGCGGCAGGAAGGGCGGCTGCAAGTCCGAGAAGAAATGACCCGGTTTGCGCTGCTACGGTGGCGCAGACATAGGCACCTATCATGTAGAAAGACCCATGAGCCAGGTTGATAACCTGCATGATGCCGAAAACGAGAGTCAGTCCCGCCGACATCAAGAAAAGCGTGATCCCCAGCTGCAGACCATTCAGTAATTGTTCAACGACTAAAAGCATAATCTGATGGGGACCGGGAACGGCCCCCGGTCAACCTACATATTGCATTCTGAAGCATAGGCATCGACATGGTTGGAGAATACCTTCTTCACTGTTTTGTTAGTGTAGCCATTCTCAGTTGCAACAACTTCACGGATGTAGACATCCTGAACAGGGTGCTGGTTGGTGCCGAAGCTGAAATTGCCGCGTACCGAGTCGAATTCAGCTTTTTTCAGAGCGGCCGTGAACAGGGTCAGGTCTTCAAGCTCTCCTTTGACTGCACGCAGCGCAGAACCTATCAGTCTGGCGGTGTCGTATCCTTGAGCAGCGTAGAGAGTCGGCATACGGCCATATGCCTTTTGGTAGGCTTCGACAAACTGGCGATTGGCGGGATAGTCAAGATCGTGGGTCCACTGGGAACCGTTTTTGACCCCCAGTGCTGCAGGGCCGACGGCGTTGAGGATACGTTCGTCGAAGGAAAAAGCAGGACCATAGACAGGGATTTCCTGGGTAAGACCAGCCTGAGAGTACTGCTTGAGAAAATTAATACCCATGCCGCCGGGGAGGAAAAAGAAGACCGATTCCGGCTGTGCGGCTCGCAGGGTCGCGATTTCAGCGGCATAGTCTGATTGACCAAGCTTGGTGTAGACTTCACCGACAATCTCACCTTTGTAGTAGCGTTTGAAGCCGGCAAGGTGATCTTTCCCGGCAGGGTAATTCGGAGCAATGAGGTAGACGCTCTTATGACCAGCTTCGGTAACGAACTGACCAACCACCTCATCGAGGTTGTCGTTCTGGTAGGAAACGCTGAAGTAATTGGGATGGCATCCGGATCCTGCCAGTTTCGACGGGGCGGCGTTGGGACTCAGATAGACAGTGCCTTCACGTACAACTTTGGGAACGACCGCCATGGCAACATTGGAAAAAACAATACCGGTCAGTATCTTGGCGTTGTCTTTTTTTATGAAACGTTCAGCGATCTGTTTGCCTTTTTCCGGTTTGGTGCCGTCGTCCTCCACCATCAGTTCCACCGGGATGCCGCCTAATGCGCCGTCTTCCTGGGCAATGGCCAGGTTAAAACCGTCCCTGATGTCTTCCCCCAGATAACCGGCTTTGGTGGAAAGTGTTGTTATCATGCCGATTTTGACAGGTTCTGCAGCACAGAGCTGGACAGAGACCGCCAGAAGAAATGCCGTCAAAACAATCTTTTTCATGTTCCTCTCCCGTGTTGGATTGTTGCGGTGGCCAGGATAATATCGCCTGTCCCTCTATGATGTGGTATGGTTACGTGTCGGAATCTGCTGCCCGGATATATCGTGAACATTGTGCCTGAATATACAAATTGGGTGATATTTCGATGTGTTCACGTATTTTTCCGTTTTTTCCGTAATATGGGAGACTAGAAAAAGATAGCCAAACTTGCAAGAAAATAATTACTGCGGAGTTATGCTTGTTCGAAACTGCACCACTTGGGGAGAAGATAGAGGTGTTGAATCTGCAGCATAACTCTACGCCGGATGGAAAAATGAAAGGAGAACTATGGCTGATATGGTGGATGCGTTACTGTATGCTGAGTTGGCGAAGAGAGATTGTAAGGATATTGTAATCCCGCCTTTTTGTGAATACAGGGCGGAAGATCGATGTTATATCGTGACGGCATGGAATGGTCAATATGCGGTATACCCTGAGTCGAAACAGATAGCGGCCCTTTCGGGAACGGAGGAGCCGCACGAGTATTTCTCTGTCTTTCTGATCAACTACCTGCTGGCGGAGAAAAAAACCGTACCGGTCAGCAACTGGATATCCGAGAATGATCTCGTCGGAGGTGTAACATTTTTTCGCGGACCCCATAAAATTCCCACGGAATTGATAACTGCAACCTATGGGAATGATATTGAAAAACTGGGTC
>JAZBNU010000394.1:0-10155 GCA_036350815.1 Desulfopila sp. | reverse complement strand
TTTATTCGATATTTCGCTCCTGTTCGAACCCGTCTTCTCTTCTTGGGTACACCAATATTTTCTCTGCCGGAGAGGTAAGCGCCTGTAATGGAAGTATCACTTCGCAGCAGCCCTTCGACAGCGCCGTTATAGACAACTGAACCGCCATGTACACCGGCACCTAGACCCATGTCAAGGACATGATCGGCAGCGAGGATGGTGTCTGTATCATGTTCTACAACAATGACAGTGTTGCCGAGATCACGCAATTCCTGCAATGTATTGATGAGTTTTTGATTATCGCGCTGGTGCAAGCCTATACTCGGTTCATCAAGAATATAGAGGACACCGGCCAGGCGTGAACCGATCTGTGATGCAAGCCGGATTCGCTGGGCTTCTCCACCGGAAAGTGTTCCTGAACGCCTGTCCAGGGAAAGATAGCCAAGCCCGACATCTTCGAGAAAAGATAACCTGTCAACAATCTCTTTGAGAATAGGCTCACCAATTTTGCGCTGCAACTCGGTGAATGGTAGTTTTGGAATCTCATCAAAAAGAACGTGGATGGAGAGTTGGGTCAGTTCAAAGATATTCCATTTTCCAATTGTAACTGCGAGAGCTTCCCTCTTCAAACGGGCCCCTTTGCAGGTTGGGCACGGTTGCTCATTCATGAATTTTGCGAGTTCGTCTCTGATCATAGGCGATTGGGTTTCGTGATAGCGCCTGTCAAGTTGAGGGATAACACCTTCAAAGGTTCGCTCCGCAGTCATAACTCGTCGCCCTTTCTGGTAGTGAAAATGGATCTCTTCACCGTTGGAGCCGTACAGAAGGACATGCTGTTGTTGAGCAGAGAGTTTTTTGAAAGGAGTCTTCAGGCTGAAGCCATAATGTTTTGCAACAGCAGCGAGCATCTGGCCGGTATAGGTGGATTCGTTACGCCACCCCCACGGTGCGATTGCACCGTCAAGAATACTTTTGTCGCCATCCGGTATAACCAGGTCGGGGGCAAGAAACTGTCTGATACCAAGCCCGCCGCATTCCGGGCAGGCCCCCTGCGGGTTGTTGAAGGAAAAGAGCTGGGTAGACAGTTTCGGCATGGATATGCCGCATTTATGGCACGCAGCAGATTCACTGAAAAGCTGTTCTTCGCCTGATTCGGTGAAAACAGCGAGGAGAAAACCCTCGGTGAGTGAGACCGCAGTAGCGATGGAATCGCTCAATCTGCGCCTGATTGACGGCTTGATGACCAGGCGGTCAATAACAATCTCAAGAGTGTGGCGTCTGTTTTTGTCAAGTTGCTCTATGTCGTCGGTATGGAGAACATCGCCATTAAGCCGAACACGGACGAAACCCTCTTTGCGGATGCGGCTGAGAAGCTGCTCATGACGACCCTTCCGGTCGGTAACCATGGGAGCTAGAAGCAGAACCTTAGTGCCTTCTTTGTGTGCCATCAGAGAGGTGACCATGTCTTCAATGGACTGAGATTGGATTTTATCACCGCACTGGGGACAGGTGGGCTGTCCACAGCGGGCGAAGAGAAGACGAA
The DNA here is from genome assembly GCA_036350815.1 of Desulfopila sp. Taxonomy (GTDB): domain Bacteria; phylum Desulfobacterota; class Desulfobulbia; order Desulfobulbales; family Desulfocapsaceae; genus Desulfopila_A. Next base: position 8,633 of record JAZBNU010000394.1, on the reverse strand, counting down.
AATGGTCGTAAATTTCTGTTACGGTGCCGACGGTAGAGCGTGGATTTTTGCTGGTGGTTTTTTGTTCTATGGAAACGGCGGGTGAAAGACCTTCAAGTGAATCAACATCTGGTTTGTCCATTTGGCCGAGAAATTGTCTGGCGTAGGTGGAAAGTGATTCGACATATCTCCTTTGCCCTTCTGCGTAAAGTGTGTCAAAAGCCAGGGTTGATTTTCCTGATCCGGAAAGACCGGTAAAAACAACGAGTTGGTTTCTGGGGAGGTCGACGTCGATGTTTTTAAGATTATGCATCCGGGCGCCCCGGATGCTGAGTGTTTGCGGTTCCATGAGAAGATATTTCGTTGGGCTTCAGGGAGCGATCAAATCGGCATGGTCTATTTTTATGCAGCGATCCATAATAACAATTTTGCCGGAATTTTCGGCGATCCTTGCGGCCTGGTGGTTGATAATGCCCTGCTGCATCCATATGGCTTTACAGTCGGTCTCAACGGCTTCCCTGACTATAGGCTCCACATCCTCCGATTTTCTAAAGATATCAACAATGTCTATACTTCCGGGTATAGCTGATATCGAGGGATAGCAGGGGAGGTCAAGAATACGGTCATGACCTGGATTGACAGGAATAACAGTGTATCCAGTCTCAATCAAATAACGGGCGACCATGTTGCTGGGGCGGGTTGTTTTGGGAGAGAGACCAACTATGGCGATAACGGATGATTCTTCCAGTAAGACACGTATTATACTTAAATTGTTGAGAGAAAGCATGTGTATTTTGGTTTTGTTATTTGTCATTGAGACAGCATCTTCGGCGGATGCCAGGAAAAAAATCATCAGTATAAAGAGATATAATGATGACCGGTATGGCAATTGTCAAGATTGTGCTTGATTAGTTCCGTGATGTTCTGCTAATCTCTGCATTTGTTCTGTGCAATCGTAATAATCAGGCAGCTGGACAAGCCTTTAAGATAACAATGGAGAGGGTAGATGAATTTCCAGGATATAATTTTTGAACTCAGCACATACTGGGCCGGGCATGGGTGTGTTGTGCAGCAGCCCTATGATATGGAGGTTGGTGCCGGAACATTTCACCCGGCTACTCTGCTCAAAGCATTGGGGCCGGAACCATGGCGTTCCGCCTATCCGCAGCCGTCACGCCGGCCGACCGATGGGAGATATGGCGAGAATCCCAACAGGCTGCAGCATTACTATCAGTATCAGGTTGTTCTCAAGCCTTCGCCGCTGGATGTTCAGGAACTGTACCTGGAGAGTCTCAAGCGATTCGGCCTCAACCTGCTGGAGCATGATATCCGTTTTGTCGAAGACGACTGGGAATCTCCGACTCTGGGAGCATCCGGACTGGGCTGGGAGGTTTGGCTGGATGGCATGGAGATTACCCAGTTCACCTATTTCCAACATGCAGGTTCTATTGAGCTCCATCCTGTAACGGTGGAGATTACCTATGGTCTTGAACGGATAGCCATGTATCTTCAGGGGGTAGAGAGCGTCTACGATATTGCCTGGAATGATCAGGTCAGCTATGGCGATATCTTCCACCAGGCTGAGGTGGAATTTTCCACATTCAACTTTGAAGAGGCAAATGTTGAAAAACTCATTTCCTTTTTTGAAGACTACGAGGAAGAAGCTCTGCGTATTGTGGAAAAGGGACTAATCCTGCCGGCCTACGATTACTGTTTGAAATGTTCTCATACCTTCAATCTTCTTGACGCCCGCAAAGCCATCAGTGTGGCGGAACGTACCCGTTATATCGGCCGTATCAGAAATATCGCGCGGAAAGTTGCAGAACGGTATGTGGTCCAGCGGGAGGAGATGGGACATCCATTAATAAAGATGTAACCGGTTACTGAATAATGGAGTCGGTCACCTGGGGAGCGCCGTCACCAAGGTAGAATATGCCCGGGTATCCTGGTGTCTCAAAACCTTGGCTGGGGTTGTGGAGAAGCGTTGACCTGTTGATGATCAGATGGCCTGTTCTGTCATTGCTGACAAAGAAAATAGCACCGCCGCCTTCCCTGGCGCTGTTTTTTTCGATTTTTGTACCGCAGAGGGTGAGATCGAAGGTGTTGCCGTCGTTATAGATGGCTCCTCCGCTTCCGCCTCCCGGAGTTCCAGGCCGTTGCGGGTTGGCGCCGAATCCTGTGGCGCTGTTATACGAAAACAGTGAGTTAATGACGGAGTAGGAAACTCCGATGCTGCTCAGTCCTCCACCATTGGAGCAGCTGTTGCCGAGATCAGCCCGGCCCCCGAATGTAGAATTCACTACATAAAGGGGCAGATTTCTAAACTGACTGAAAGCCCGAATCGAGGCACCCCCGACATCGGGTCCTGTTGGAGAACAGGAATTCTTAAAAAAACGGCATTGCACCACCTTCAGTCGACCGCCTCGAGCCCATACTGCCCCTCCTCCGGCTTCGAGGCCATTTCCTGAGGTCTTCCCGTCAACAAAAATGAGATTCTGCAGAGTCAGCTGAGGATGATCTTGATTCTGGCAGTGCGGCGTTGTCCAGACGAGCTCCTGGTCACAGGTGTTCATGTACAGTATTCTGCGAAGATTGCCGCCGCTCAGTGCGACTTTTCCGCCACCGTCAATAACTATTTCAGGACCGGTATTGTTATAGATTTTTGCGGTCTTTTTCAAGGTAATCACAACTGGTTTACTGCCGCAGTTAAAGGTGATGATGCCTCCTTTGGCGATGGTTTTGACTACGGCCTCACTGGTACAGCTTTGTGGAGTGCCGTTGCCGATGACATGGTCTGGAGTGCGTGTGTCTTCAGCTTGGGCGGCAGAGGGAATCGGACAGTTGCCCTCGGGGTTTCCGGCAGCCGGCCAGTTCGGCCAGTACTCGGCTCTTCCCATGATTGCAGGAAGAAAAAGAGGGAGAAGGCTGCTGTGTGTTTCGGTGGAATCAAAAAGTGGAGAAGGCTCCGCAGAAGACTGCTGGCTAAAAACAAGGGAACCGGAAAGCAATAGACAGATGAGTAGTATGGTACTCTTTCTCATGGTCGTTTTCCAAAATCAAGAGGATGGTGAGATCTGAACTATCTCATAAGCTCCGTCTCTGATCGTGTTGCGGCGTCTCTTTTATTCATGACCCCTTGGGTGCCGGAATGTGACAGCAGGGACAGTATATACAGTGTAGTCACGAGCAGGCAACAGAAACCGATGAACTTGATGGTTTCTGCAGGTTTTTTATAGAAAAAGACTAAAAGGACAGCACCAAGACCCACGCCGATAAGAATATTTTCAGCAAAAAAAGAAATAACCAGTGAAGAATATTTTTCAAAATCAAACATGATAAGAGCCCTTTGGGGATGAGTTTAAAAAAACCTCTCCTGGTTTTTTGTGCACGAAAGTTTTTCGACTTGAGCTGCCTCCCACATCCTTAGCTCACCTCCCTGCATAGAGATACCATAGCAGGAAAATCTTGGAAAGAATAAGAAATATACAAGATATGGTATCTTTTCTCCATGAAGAATACGTGTATCCTTTTTATCTTGTTGTTATATCTTTATTTTCTTGCATTTCGTCTCGTGATGTGTAATGAGAAAAGTGTCAGGTATGCGGTTGATATATTTGTAATTGAGAGGATACGATGGGGTTTACTCCGGTAATTGGGAAATCTATTAAAAAGCAGCTTGAAGAGCGTGAAGAACAGATATTATCGCGGCACGCGGCATTGAATAAAAACTCCCGGGGCAGGCTTCATCCGGAAAGAGACTCAATCAGTGATCTTCGCCTGCCCTTTCAGAGAGACAGGGATAGAATTACCCACTCCAAGACCTTTCGCAGGCTGAAACACAAAACCCAGGTTTTTCTTGCTCCCACTGGGGATCATTACCGCACCAGACTTACCCATGTGCTCGAAGTTTCACAAATAGCCAGAACCATTGCATCGGCTCTTTGCCTCAATGAAGCTCTGACCGAAGCTATCGCCCTGGCCCACGACCTGGGGCATACTCCTTTTGGGCATGCGGGAGAAGCAACCCTGAATGAATTGCATCCAACCGGTTTCAGGCATTATGTTCATAGCCTCAGGGTAGTTGATTTCCTGGAAAATGACGGTAAAGGGCTCAACCTTACCTTTGAAGTGCGCAACGGCATAGTACGTCATTCTAAAGGGCGCAATGAGATCCTGCCCAACGGAAAGAAAGAGCTTGCCCTGACGCTGGAGGGACAGGTGGTCCGGCTTGCCGATATTATTGCTTATGTCAACCACGATATGGACGATGCTCTGCGGGCGGGCATACTCAGGTCCTCAGATCTGCCAAGCAGTATAAGCAGTGTAATCGGCAAAAAACATTCTCAAAGAATCTCTGCTATGGTGCGGGATCTCATTGTGGAAACGCTGACGGCCGATGACGGTGCTCTGCATGTCAGCGACACGATGCTGGAGGCCATCACGAGTCTGCGCGCTTTTCTCTATGATAATGTGTACAGGTTTTATAAAGTTCATAATGAATTCATCAAGGCGCAACGTATAATTCGAGAGTTATATACTTACTGTCTGGATAAAGGGTTGATCAAAAGGAGAGGAAACGGCTGGAAAATTGTTGAGGCACGAGACCAGTGGCCGGATGAAAAAACAGCTCATAGAAAAGTTTGTGACTTTATTGCCGGTATGACGGATAGATATGCCTTGGATCTCTATGATCATCTTTTTATGCCGAAACCTTGGACAGTGCGGTAAAGACTTGCTCTGCATTAACTCTGTTGATGAATGGTGCATCCTTTCATGAGCTTTGTCGACCGCTTCTGTAAAGAGCATGGTGCATTCGATAAAAAGATTGAATTTCCTCCACTTCACAGGTAGTCTCTTTCGTTGCCTGTAAAAGTAGTATGTGGGATGCAAAAGAAAATCTGATTACGTACGAAGCTCAGCCAAATCGCATGCGCTGCCAGTGACTCGGCAGCTTGGGGACTGATTTTATTTTTCTTCTTCGAATACGGGAGACAGATTCATTTTCACAAAACAACGTGAAAAAAAATCGGTCCCCTCAGTTTTTCCTAGAAAAATTAAGGTAAGCGCAGACTCCGATCTGTCTCCCGGATAAAGAGATCATGGCTGAGGATTATACGTAATCACAAAAGAAAAAGAGTCATGTCTTTATCTTCTGAAGATTGAGATGCTTACATAAAGAAAATACGACGTAAGATAGGAATCATGGATAAAAGGCTGTTGAATAAGGCATATGAGTTTGCAGAGGTTGAAAACAGGTGGCTGCAGCATTGGACCGAAAACCGATGCTTCAATGCGGAAATGGAAGAGGGCAGACCGGCTTTTTCCATTGTAATTCCACCACCAAACGTAACAGGTGTACTCCATGTAGGGCATGCGTTGAACAACACCATGCAGGATGTGTTAACCCGCTATCACAGAATGTGCGGTGATAACACTCTCTGGGTTCCCGGGACCGACCATGCCGGTATCGCGACTCAGAATGTGGTGGAACGGCAGCTGGCTTCCGAAGGAAAAGACCGACATGATCTCGGTAGGGAAAAGTTTGTTGAAAAGGTATGGCAGTGGCGGGAGGAAAAAGGTGGCACCATAATCCATCAGCTGAAAAAACTGGGGTGTTCCTGCGACTGGTCCCGTGAGCGTTTCACCATGGACGAAGGGCTCTCTGCCGCGGTACGTGAGGTTTTTGTCCGTCTCTATAAAGAAGGCCTGATTTACAAGGGAGACTATATTGTCAACTGGTGCCCGCGCTGCCACACCGCTCTGGCCGATGATGAAGTAGAACATGAAGATACCAGAGGAAAACTCTATCATATCAGATACCCTTTCGCGGATGGTTCCGGCCATGTCGTGGTTGCTACTACCAGGCCGGAAACCATGCTTGGCGATACTGGTGTTGCGGTACACCCGGAAGACGAGCGTTTCAGCCATCTAAGTGATGTCGGCATTCGCCTGCCTCTTACAGACAGAATTGTGCCGGTGGTGTTCGATGCCCATGTTCAGCGGGAATTCGGCACCGGCGCCCTGAAAGTAACACCGTCCCATGACCGTGATGACTATGAGATAGGACGAAGACATTCTCTTGATCTGCTGAAAGTCATTGATGACAAGGGCGTCATGAACGAAGCTGCCGGAGATTATGCCGGTCTCGACCGTTTCGAGTGCCGTAAAAAGATAGTTGCTGATCTTGAGCGTCTGGGCTTCATGGAGAAAGTTGAAGAATATGATCATGCAGTGGGAAACTGCTATCGCTGCAAGACAGTGGTAGAGCCGACAACATCGCTGCAATGGTTCGTCGCTGTGGCCCCTCTCGCCGCCAAAGCCGTTGCCGCAGTAAAAGAAGAGCGAATCAGGATATATCCCAAAACCTGGTACAATACTTTTTACAGCTGGATGGACAATATTCGCGACTGGTGTATTTCCCGACAGATCTGGTGGGGGCATCGTATTCCAGCCTGGACGTGTGAACAGTGCGGCGAGATAGTGGTTGAGACCTACGACCCTGAGTCCTGCACAACATGCGGCTCAAAACAGCTCGTGCAGGATAAGGATGTTCTTGATACCTGGTTTTCTTCCGCCCTCTGGCCCTTCTCAACCATGGGCTGGCCCAATACGACCAGAGAGCTGGCCACGTTTTATCCCACTTCGGTTTTGGTGACCAGTTTTGATATCCTCTTTTTCTGGGTTGCCAGAATGATGATGATGGGACTTCACTTCATGGATGAGGTGCCTTTCCGGGATGTGTATCTTCATGCACTGGTTCGGGACAAGCATGGCAAAAAAATGTCCAAATCCACGGGGAACGTCATCGAGCCGCTGGCGGTAATGGAGCAATACGGCACCGATGCCATGCGTTTTACCCTGATTGCGTTTGCTGCTCAGGGACGTGAAATAAAACTGGACGAGGAGCGAATAGAAGGCTACCGACATTTTATTAACAAGTTGTGGAACGCTTCCCGTTTTTCCTTGATGCATGTCGATGAAAAAAGCCTTGAAGGGCAGCACATCCTTGACACCCCCGGCAGTCTGCCCCTGGTTCATCAGTGGATATTGAGCCGTACCGCAGCCACGGTTGCGGATGTGCGTCGCGGTCTTGATGAGTATCATTTTAATGAGATTGCCTCAGCGAACTACCAGTTTATCTGGCATGAGTTCTGTGACTGGTATCTCGAGTGGATTAAAGGTGATCTTTTCGGCGATGATGAGGTGGCGGCCGCCCAGGCACGCTCTGTTCTTCTCGTGGTGCTGGAAACAATTTTGAAGCTGATGCATCCCATCACTCCTTTTGTCACCGAAGAAATCTGGAGTGTTTTGCCGGGTGAGCGGTCTGCATTGATGAACAGTGCTTTTCCGGAAGTGCGCAGTGATTGGCATAATCCAGAAGCGGAAGAACAAATGGCTCTTCTTATGGGAGTTATTACCGGGATTCGTAATATTCGTGCGGAATCCGATGTCCATCCCTCTGCCAGAATAGACGCCACGGTGATCTGCCCAGCCGACGGGAGAGCCGATTTTATTGCCTCCTGCGGTGGAACGATCAGCGACATGACGCGGTTGAACAGCTTTGCAGTCCAGACGCAGGGTGAAAAACCTGCTGATGCTGCTACATATATCTATAAAGACATTGAGATCTTTGTGCCGCTTAAGGGGCTGGTAGATGTTGCTGCAGAGCTGGATAAGCTGTCACGTGAGCGGGTAAAGGTGGAAGCTAAGCTGAAGCAGGTAAACGGCAAATTGGAGAATGCAACATTTCTTGCAAAAGCACCACAGCAGGTTATCGACAAGGAATTGGAAAAAAAGCAGGCTCTCGATGCCACGCTCGAGAAAATCGCTGAGGCCGAAGCTCGATTACAGACGTTAGCTCAATAGAATTCCAGGCTGAAGGCACCGAAATTTTACAATCGATTAGCCGTGGGTGTGGTGCGGAAAGATGTTGAAGGATAGAGAGATAGATGGATAGAAACAGAGTTCGCCAGGCACTTCTGGCTTTTCTGAAAGAAGATGTTGGGCGGGGGGATCTCACCAGTGAGTCTGTTTTTCACCCCGACGATGAAGGAAAAGCTGATCTGGTGGCACGGCAGTCTTTTCTTGCTGCTGGAGCAACCTCCGTTGCCGCCGAGGTTTTCATGGTTCAGAACCCGGCCATCAGGACCAGCAAAGGGACACCGGATGGCACCTTGGTCAGACCGGGTGAAACCATGCTCAGTGTTGCCGGTCCGGTAATAGATCTGCTCAAAGCTGAACGTGTCGCACTTAACCTGCTGCAGAGACTATGCGGCATAGCAACACTGACGCGACAGTTTGTTGAAAAAGCTCAAGGTTGTGAGGTGCGCATCACCGATACGCGTAAAACCACCCCTGGGTTGCGTATGTTTGAAAAATTTGCTGTCCGGATTGGCGGGGGGTATAATCACCGCTTCAACCTCGCAGATGGCGTACTGATAAAGGATAACCATATAGCCGCTTGCGGCTCGATACGGGAAGCGGTAGAGCGGGTGCGTCAGAAGATTCCCCACACCATCCGCATCGAAGTGGAAACGGACACCATTGATCAGGTTGAAGAATGTCTACAGTGTAACGTGGATATCATTATGCTTGATAATATGGATATTGCGACTATGGCACGGGCGGTCAAGCTTATAAACGGCAGGGCCATG
>JAZBNU010000393.1:0-5460 GCA_036350815.1 Desulfopila sp. | reverse complement strand
TTGAATCTGCCCATCGCGCGGATGCGGCGCATGGCCTCATACCCGTCCATTCGGGGCATCATGATATCCATCAGCACAGCATCAACCCCTTCAGTACCCTCAAGCTTTTCCAGACATTCGACTCCGTCACGGGCGATGATGACTTCAATACTGCGCTCTTCAAGAACACTGGAAAGAGCGAAGACATTCCGCATATCATCATCAACCAGCAGGATCTTTCTGCCGCTCAGCACTGCTTCCTTATCATGCACCATCTTCAGCATTTTTCGTTTCTCTTCAGGAAGATCAGCCTCAACCCGGTGGAGAAACAGTGCTGACTCATCCAGGAGTCTTTCCGGCGACTTGACACCCTTTATAATGATACTTTCGGCATAGCGGCTCAGCTGTTTTTCTTCATCTTCCGTTAATTCTCTCCCAGTATAGATAATTATGGGAACTCCGGACATTTCCTCATTCTTCCTGACTTTTTCAAGAAGTTCAAAGCCCGACATGTCCTGCAGCCCGAGATCAAGGATAACACAGTCATAGCTGCCCTGTTCAAGCTCCTGGTATGCCTCGGTTCCCGTCGCTACTGCCGTGGTTTTCACATCTGAATTACCAATCAGCTCTTTTATGCTTTCCCGCTGAATGTGATCATCTTCGACAAGCAGAAGCCTGCTCACCGGTTTGGCAATCATATTTTCAAGCTTTCGGAATGTCTCATCTATCTTTTCCAGAGAAACGGGTTTGGTGAGAAAGCCTATGGCCCCCATCCGCAGGGCATCAAGGGAACTATCGGCAGCCGACATGAAGTGCACCGGGATATGGCGCAGATCAGGATTATCTTTGAGCCTTTCCATTACATTCCAGCCATCGATGCCCGGCAGACCAATGTCAAGAATTATCGCGCTGGGCCTGTAGTAGTCGGCAAAATGCAGGCCGGTTTCACCATCCTCAGCAATAATACACTGGAATCCCCGTTCTCTGGCAAAATCACGCAGAATTGTGGCAAAATTATTATCATCCTCTATAATCAACAGACTTTTACTTCCAGGAGTGACATCCTTTCTGTCATCATGAACCTCCCGATCTGCATGTGCAGAAGGGGCCCCTTTGTCACTCTCTGTTTGCTGTCCAGCCGGGATATCAGATACATCCGCCGAAAAGACGCTGTTCTTGATCTCTTGGGTCACAATCTCCTGATTTCCGCCATCTCCTTTATATTCAAAAGGAACCACCACAGTAAAGGCACTGCCTTTCCCCGGTTGAGAGTGCAGGTGTATAGCGCCGCCAAGAAGCTTTGTCAGTTCCTTAGAGATGGAGAGTCCCAACCCGGTACCACCGTAGTTCCTGCTGGTGGATCCATCAGCCTGCTGAAAAGCTTCAAAGATGACCCGCTGTTTTTCTTCGGGAATACCTATACCTTGATCCTCTACTGTAAAAGCAATGCTGTCCTCTTTTGTTAATAGAGTATCCTGAATCTGATCCGGCTCAGGCCTCCCGATACGAAGTGACACCGTCCCTTCTCGTGTAAATTTAATGGCGTTGGTGATCAGATTACGAAGAATCTGCTGCAGTCGCTGAGAGTCGGTTTTCATTGCAGGAGGCAGATTCTCCGCCACAACAAACTCCAGATGCAGACCCTTGTTTTTTGCTACCTCGCCATACATCCGTTCAAGATCTTCGGTGATCCGCTGCAACGGCACATCCTCGATGATCAGATCAATTTTGCCCGCCTCAATTTTTGAGAGATCAAGAATTTCATTGATAAGTTTGAGCAATTCCGAACCGGATGAATTGATCGCCAGCGCCGACTCCACCTGGCGTTCTGAAAGATTGCCATCCTTATTGTTGCCAAGCAGCTGCGACAAAATAAGGATACTGTTTAGCGGAGTACGTAGCTCATGGGACATGTTTGCCAGGAATTCAGACTTGTATTTACTTGCAACTTCCAACTCTTCAACCTTCCGCTCAACTATCTCCTGAGCCTCTTTCAGGTCACTGTTTTTCGCCCATATTTCACTCTTCTGCTCTTCCAGGGCTTTAGTGCGTTCTTCCAGTTCTTCATTGGTGACACGCAACTCTTCCTGTTGTGCCTGCAACTCAGCTTTAGATTCCCTCAAGGCCCGAGCCTGTTCCTCCAGCTCCTCATTGGTAACCCGCAGTTCCTCCTGCTGTGCCTGCATTTCCGCCTGAGATTCTCTTAAGGCATTAGCCTGTTTCTCAAGCTGTTCGTTGGTGCTCTTCAGTTCCTCCTGCCGCCGCTGGGCTTCCGCCAGCAACTCTGCGATTTTTCTCCGAGAGGAGGCAGCACTGAACAGAATCGCCATATTGGCAATATTCTGCTGGAGAAACTTTTTCTGCAGATCAGAGAACGATTTCATGGCGCCAATGAGCATTACACCAACCACATCACCATCGTTGTGGATAGGAGCAGACATATAATGGCGCAGAGACTGCTGTCCAATGCCATAATTCAAGGGGGGGCCTTCCGCACCCATATCAGTAAAATAAAGGATCTGATTTTCCAAAGCCGCCTGCCCCACCATTCCCTCGCCCAAAGCAAACGTGTTGAAATTTCCTTGTCGGTCGCTGAAGGCATAGGAGGCTCTCAGCTCTAAGGCATTTTTCCCTTTGATGTAGATCGCCCCAAGTTCGGCCTCAAAATATTTTACAAAAAAGGTTATGCAGCGCTGGGCCAACTGATCCGGTTCCAGCTCACCGCGAATGCCATCGTCAAGCTTCTCCTTGCCGGACTTGAGCCAGTTCACCTCTTTGAGATTCAAAGCCATGCCGTTCAGCGACCGGGCGAGGTCACCCAGCTCATCTTTTCTGTCATCGGCAAGTATTCCATCATATTTTCCTTGAGAAATCTCTTCGGCAAACTCTATGTCTTTGAGAATCGGCCGGGTAAATCCCCTGGAGAGAAGCCAGGCCCAGGCAGCGGTCAAAAGTGAAAAGAAGAGAGCGAACCATGCAAGGTTCCTGTATATGAGGCGCACCGGGGCAGTGACTTCATGTGTATCGATTTTCGATATTAGATACCACTCCAATCCCTCTATTTTGAGCTTGTCGAAGGCAACCAGGACCTTTTTGCCGGCACTGTCTGTATATTCACCATAGCCACCGCTGTATCCCGAGCGAACCGCGTCATTCCAGTAGTCAAGTTTTTTACCCAGATCATACCCAACCACATATTTTCCATCTCCCATCGTGCTCATATTGCTGCGGAACTCAAAGGTATCCTTCTCCCCAGACCAGCCAAGAAGGTAGGATTCACCAGTCTCCCCCATTCCTTTACGGGACTCGGTGATGGTTGCAATCAATGACGGGGTAAAACTGAGAACCACCACGCTGATCTTCCGACCAGCCAGATTGGTTACCGGATGACCGATAAACGCAACCTCCCTGTTGTCCTCCGGTTCATATGGGGAAAAATCTGTAATAACAGTTGTACCGGAGTCAATTACTTCCCTCCAGACCCGAGCAAGCCCGCTGTTTTTCAAACCGCCGTATTGCAGATTTGTACCGTTATCCTCCCGGTTACGTACAGAAAACATTACCTGACCGGATTCAGCATCAATAAGATACAGGTCGTTATACCCGTTGAGAAAAGTGTAATCCTGCAATGGCTTTCGTATTCCTCCGGTCAGCAGTTCATACCCCTCGCCGGCAATGTCCATATCCCCTGATGGCAGGTTTTCTGCCTGACTTTTATGTTTGTTTATTCTCTCCCAGAAACTATAGATACGCTCAGAATCAGCCAGTAAACGAATGTCACTGAAATTTCTGTCAAAGTGGCTCTCAATCTGTCCTTTGCGAAGACTCTGAACGGTGGTCAGCTTACCGAAAGACTCTTCAACAAGAGCCTTCTCGGTCCAGTAGCTGTAGAGATACCCTGCCACAACGATGGGAAAAAGACCTGTCTGAAGAAAGAGAAAAAGCAGTTTAGGACGAATTCGAATATCGGATAAACGCACCATGGCGGCTCCTGGTAAGTTTCGATTGTAAATTGTTTCTGCTGGTCTAGTATTACCTGCAATATATGGGTATATTGCACAGCACAGGCCTATTATGCCATGTATACCACGTAAACGGCAAAATTCAACAGATGCCTAAGGTCTCTATGTATTTTTATACAGTTGCTCTGAAAACTGTATATTTCCCATTGGCAAAAAAGAGTAAAATCCTCCAACCAGCATCCATGAAGCCGATGTACACTCCATCAAATCCTGCGCCATCCATTGCAGCTCCACCTGTTCTCAGTGGATACTGCAGCTCGTGTGATGCTTTTCATTCTCTGCAGATCAGCAATGCCAAACAGCATGGCAAAGCTTTGATGACGTATCTGGAACAGGAACAACGGCTGGACTTCCTCAGCAACCATTCTCCCAACCCCGCCTGCTCCACCACACACCTTTTCGACCCGGCAGGAGGGAAAATGTTCGGAGTACTCGAAGGCATCGACCAGACCGGCAACATCTGCCTTCTCTATGCTTTTTCTGGCCAGTTTAACGGCCTGTGGAATATATCAGGCTGGGCCCCCCCTTTATTCAACGAAGAAGAGTGGCACCAGACCAACAGCAGCATAGAAAAACAGATCAAGAAACTGGGAAGGCTGCTTGACCGCCAAAAACATCATAGCCACTCCAGGAAAAGACTTATCCAGGAAAGGAAACAGCTCTCACAACAACTTATGACAAAGCTCCACTCCCTCTATCGTCTACGGAATTTCCGAGGACAAACCGCATCGCTTGCACCTTTTTTTTCTGAACGAAAAGGGATACCTACCGGAGCCGGCGACTGCTGTGCGCCAAAACTGCTGAACTCTGCCATCGAAAAAAACATCACTCCTGTGGGTATTGCAGAATTTTACTGGGGAGAAAGCAATCCATCGAAGACCCGCCGTCACGGCTACTTCTACCCGGCATGCATTGACAAATGCACCCCGCTGATGGGTTTTCTTCTCTGCGGTCTGGCAGAGCGGCAGCATAAACTGGAAACCGGACTATGAAGATACTCTTCAGCGACGCAGATATCATCGTAGTGGACAAACCCGGAGGACTCCTTGCCGTTCCCGGTCGGGGGCCGGCCAAACAGGACTGTGTTGTCTCCCGCACCCGTCGCCTCTTTCCAGATCTCCCGGTACAGCCTGCCGTTCACCGCCTGGATATGTATACTTCCGGTATAATGGTCCTGGCACGTAACAAAGAGGCGCACCGCCACCTTGTCCGTCAGTTTGAAAACAGAGAGGTAGAAAAAAAATATGTCGCCCTGCTGGAAGGATCAATTGTCCAGGATCAGGGAAGAATCGAATTGAAGTTTCGTCTGGATATCAACAATCGCCCCTATCAGGTCTACGACCCTGTTCATGGGAAGACGGGGATTACTCTCTGGCAGAAAACAGCAACAGAGAACCAGCGCACCAGGGTCCTCTTCACCCCACTGACCGGGAGAACCCACCAGTTGCGCCTTCACGCC
>JAZBNU010000392.1:0-8616 GCA_036350815.1 Desulfopila sp. | reverse complement strand
GGCAACAGTAGAACTTTCCTCCCCCGCCGCCGCTCCTGTAAAAATGAGGCCGGCACTAAGGATAAAAATCAAGAGGAGATGAAGCCGGCCTTTTCCCATGTGGATCACCTATTTAACAGTACCACTGGATAAGTTGACGGTAATAGCTGTTCTGAATTTATGCTTGGAAATAAAACTGTCTCTTTTTCCACCGAAAGCCAAAAGCACAACGGTCTCCCCCTGTGGGTCAATCACTGTATCAAAGCTATCACTGGAGTTAAGAGGAATGGAGAATTCGAGAACAGTAGTTCCTCCTTTTTCTTCTCCTCCTATCACAGTAAAGTTAGAAGTTCCACCGAGCTTTTCATCTTCGCTGTGGTTTCTCAATTCGTCGCCATAATCATCGCGAAGCTCGACCTTTCCATCTTTAACATACCCCAGTATATAATCTGCACCCTTCATCTGCTCTGTGGGGTTAAAGCCAACACCTACCCATCCGGTTGTCTCGCCTGAAACTTTTATCAGCAAATCACTGTCTGTAACCTTCCAGGCAAATGTCATTGGACCGGCTTTTGTTTCGTGGTCATACTCAGCTGCAAAACATACACCAGTTCCTAGCAGAAATACCAATGCGCAAATCATTGCGCCACAAAGTTGATTTTTCATTCTTTTCTCCTTTTACATCGAATTTATAGCAGATTGTTACCGACAAACACCTTTCAAAACTAGCAACTCTCTCTGGAAAGTCAATTATCTCATAGTAACATATTTTCAAAAAGTCAAAATAGTCAAACCATCCTGAATATTGATGTTCCTTGAAGATTATAAAAGAAACACCTGCTCCTTCTTCCCTCCTTCTCTAAAATTTAAGCGATCTAATTATAAGCAATAATAAAAAATAAATTCCAAACAATTGCGTTCACGTCGAAAAATAATTACCTTCATTTCCGGTTTTGTTTGTGGTTTAATACAAAACAGATTGAGCAGAGGCCCCAAGGAAAAATACGTAAATCACTCTTTTTAATACAAACAACCTGTCTACAGGATTGTGGACCTATTCTTTACGATTTCAACAGGAAACAGGGTAAAGAATTCCTTGTCAGCAATCACCAGGACAGGCAACCACACGTCCATCAAAAAAGAATAAGGAGAAAACATGGCACAAAGATACGAAGTGTACAAATGCAACGCCTGCGGCAATGTAGTGGAAGTAATGACTGGAGCTTCAGGAGCTCTCGTATGTTGCGGGGAAGAGATGAAACTACTCAACGAAAATACTGTTGATGCTGCAGTAGAAAAACATGTTCCGGTAATCAGCAGCACAGCTGAAGGACTTCTGGTGAATGTCGGATCCGTAGATCACCCCATGACTGATGAACACCTGATTGAATGGATAGAGGTTATAGCGGGAGAGAATACCTACACCGCATTCCTCAAACCCGGAGAAAAGCCGCAGGCCTGTTTTCCTAAGCTTGACGGGCAGCTTACCGTCAGAGCGTATTGCAACCTTCACGGCATGTGGAAAGCATAACACACTTCAAGCTCATTAGCGGCAGCTCCGGCAAAATGTTACTCTGGCACTTTTCAGGAGCTGCCTCTTGCTCTATTCTTCTCCTCCCAGTATAAAGTCATTATCACGTAATCCCCTCTCTACAGACCAACCGCGTTTTTTACGTGAAAATCCGACTTCCCCTATAGATCAGCAGACTCTTGCTGGACATTGCGCTCTTTTTACTGAACACCAGAACTCAGTAATGGGAGCTCGACGGCAGCCGTCAAGGCTGCAGATACCCATGAAAAGAGGAATCCTGACCCCTGAAAGCCACTATACTGAATTTCAGAGGTAAACAGGTTTGAGAATATCGGGCTTCTCTTATCCACAAACGAATAATCTAAAAAATTTGTATAAATTCTCAGTTGTAGGTAATATGAAGCTACCAGCTGAACCACTACTATGATGCATCATTTTCTCATAGTATATCATTGCTTGACCATGCATCTTAATGAATCAAATTGTCCCTATTCATTCCAAGTATTTCTTTATTTACAGGAGGTAAAAATGGCAAAAATTAAAAACATCCATGCTCGAGAAGTGATTGATTCAAGGGGTAATCCTACCGTAGAAGTCGACGTCACCCTGTCCTCCGGCGCTACTGCTAGAGCTATGGTTCCTTCTGGTGCATCAACTGGAGAACATGAAGCTCTTGAAATGCGTGACGGTGAGAAACGGTATCTCGGCAAGGGGGTAAAAAAAGCGGTTGCAAATGTCAACGAAAACCTTAAACCATTGCTCTTGGGACAAACGTCTGATTTTCGCAAAGTTGATAAAATCATGCTGGAGGCAGATGGTACCCCTAACAAAAGCAAATACGGTGCTAATGCGATTCTCGGCATTTCTTTAGCCGTCGCCCGTGCTGCGGCAAATGATAAAGGACAATCTTTTTATTCCTTTCTTGGGGGGAAAAAAGCCACTGTTTTACCGGTTCCAATGATGAACATTATTAACGGCGGTGAGCATGCCGATAACAATGTAGATATCCAGGAATTTATGATCATGCCCCATGGCTTTTCTTCCTTTTCCCGAGCGTTGCAGGCTGCCTGTGAGATTTTTCATACCTTGAAGTCATTGCTTAAAAAAGACGGTCTCAGCACAGCAGTGGGAGACGAGGGCGGCTTCGCTCCCAATCTCGGCAGCAATGAGGAAGCGCTAAAATACATCATTAAAGCAATTTCAAAAGCAGGCTATGAGAAAAAAGTCTCAATTGCCTTAGATGTTGCAGCCAGCTCATTCTATCATCGCGAGACAGCGCTCTATACATTCGAAAATACACAAGTTGACAGCAAATTTCTCATAAAATACTATGCCAAACTTATGAAAAAATACCCGATCCTCTCCATCGAGGACGGCCTTGACGAGAACGACTGGAATGGATGGAAAAAATTGACCAAAAAATTAGGAAAAGAAGTTCAACTTGTTGGTGACGATCTTTTTGTGACAAATGTTGAACGGCTCAGCAAAGGCATTGCAAAATCAATCGCTAATTCAATTCTCATAAAAGTGAATCAGATCGGTACTCTCAGCGAAACATTAGCGGCTGTAAAACTCGGTGCGGAGAATGGATACTCCGCCATTATTTCTCATCGCTCCGGGGAAACCGAAGATGCCACAATTGCTCATCTTGCAGTAGCTACCGCCTGCGGCCAGATAAAAACAGGTTCGTTGTCCCGCTCTGATAGAATTGCAAAGTATAATGAACTGCTGCGAATTGAAGAAGAGCTTGGAGAGAGGGCTGTATTTGCCGGTACCATGCTCGATAAAATCCTGCCCCAACACTCTTAAGAGATCTGGAGCAGTTAGCCTCTAGGGCGTATGCAATACCGGGTTCTCCCTGGTATTGCATAGAAAGAGAGCAGCACTAAAACTTGAAGAACCTCTTTAATCCCCTGCCTCCTTGAATTTTTTTCAACTCCGGAATGACGATATCACAATTGAGTTTGACCATGGCGATGGAAACATCGAGGCTCATGCTGATAATCAAAAAACCACTTGTAGTTTTTATCATATAAAAACGACCTTGTTCAAAAACAAGGTCCATTTCGTCGAATTTCTCCATAGAATCTATGATCATTTTCCAGCTCAATGTGCTTTTCTCGCGCAGAAAACGATTTTTATCCAACGACTCAAACAGAACTTTTCCCTCATCAGATAACAGAATAAGGCCATGGACTCCGTCCATGGTAAGAATATCTTGAAATATTTTATCCATTACCTTTAAATTCCCCGATGTATCATATCATTCTACGAGCTCGCCCAACAATTATGTAATTCTCAGACATATTGATTAAGCACCTGAATAATTTTATCCTGAGGGCATTTCTGACTTACCTGGAGGACGATAGTCGGCTGACCTGGAAGAAGGATTCTGTCAGACTCTTTACCGTTGTCTATGTATCCAACCTTTAGCTTGCCAAAATTAAACATTGAGCCTAATTCAGTAAGAAATTCCACCACATTTCCCATGCTGTCATCGTGGTAGATATCTTCTAATCCGCACTTTTCTCCCACCTCACGATAAAGCGTTCTACGAATTTCATCAATTCTCGACTTTTTCGGAGGTTCAGCAACAGCAGATTTTACAGGCAGCTCCACGCTGGTTTGAGTTTCTGAAGCAGGAATCGGTTCACCAAGCTCTTCAGAGTCAAAAAACTCGTCAGGCAAATCGAGGCTGCCGAGCTCATCGTGGAGGTCGGCCATCACTTCTTTTTCAGCTACTGATAGATTTGTATCAATTGAAGGTGAGTCGAGATCCTCTTCTTCATCTTTCATGCCTACAGCCTTCATGATGATTGGCTGAAGGTCACTGTTGATAGAATTTTTCCGGGCAGGGCATTCATTTTGAATAAATATGGTTACTTCTTCCCAGGTAAAGACCCTGTACGCGGCGTCCAATCCCTGAATCTCACCTACTCGTGCATCGAGTAGCTTCCCTTCAGAAAAATAGAGGATCCCCCCTTTACCTGATCGTTTTTCAAGGATGCGAATTGTACATGTTTTCCCTTCCATTTCCATGAGCTGCAAAAAAACCGTCGGGGAAACATTGTGCATGATACCACCGTTTGCTTCTTTCTGCAGAGTACTCATGATGATCTTTCCCAGGTCATCGACTTGAAAAGGCTTGCTGATATAGGCTATGACTCCCTTTGCTTTAGCCAATTTGTACATTTCAGCCGTTCTATAACCGGAGACTATAATTACAGGAATATCCGGATACTTTTCCCGTGTATGAGAAAGAAGGCTCATACCGTCCATTCTCGGCATTTTGAGATCAAGAACAATAAGGGAAACCGAGGTTTCTTTCAGCTTCTGTACTGCTTCGAAACCATCATTGGCCATAAGCATGGTGAAATAGTCAGAATACGCAGTGAATCGCTTTTCCACCGCGAGCAGCATTATCTGGTCATCATCAACAAAAAGAACTTTTCTAACCATACTTCTACTCCATGCCGAACCGTATCTCAGCCGACAGATTTCTCAAATTACACAGGAAGCATAGTCCGGTCTTGACTGAGGCATGACCGGACCCGGAAAAGGAAAATGAGTGTTGAATTGTTACTGTTTATCTTCTCTTTTTTCGAGTCAATCGAGAAATCGAGAGACGAATACTATCCTGCATACGCATAATTGCCGCGGCAAGATCTCCAATTTCATCTTTTGAGGTGGTTGAAATTTCGACATCAAGATCCCCAACACTGATTCGGTTGGCAGCATCAGTTAGTTTTCGTATCGGCGTAACAATAGCCCTGCCGGCGAAATAGGCAATTATGAGAATGACTACAACAGTAGCTCCCAGGAGAGAAAAGGCAAATAAACGGGCCTGCTGCAAGGGTTCAAAGGCTTCACTTTTATCCTGCTGAATCGCAAGGACCCAACCGAGTTTGGTTTTCTGCGAAAAGCCAATGGCCTCTGTACCATCGGCATCAACAAACTCAACTCTTTCAGAACGTCCCTGTGTTGCAGCTTTAACAAGTGGGTGAGCACTCATGTCCTGCTGTTGCAGTACAAAAGCATTGTCTCTATGGGCTACAGCTTTGCCCTTTTCGTCAACGAGAAAACTTCTGCCGGAACGTCCCTGTGAATAGGTGGTTACCAGCTCAGATATTGCATCCCTGGTCATGGCGGCAGCCATAACACCAACAATAATGTCTCCATTTTTTATAGGAACTGCAAGGACGAGGGCAGGCTGATTTGAAGTTTTTCCTATCAGGTTTTGCCAGGCAACATCTGCACCATCGACAATATCTTTCACATATTGTCTGTTTGAATAATCTGTGAGAGGGTTACCATCATTTCTGGCAACATTCATTCCGCGGTCATCCGTGGTAAATACCAGATACATCCAGGGATATTGAGCCTGCAGTGTTTTTAAAACGACTTCCTGATCAAATTGATTCATGGACTTCACAGAGGGCAAGTTGGCAATAGCGTTAAGTGCACGTACATTCTTATCTATCCACTCATCAACCTTTGATGCCAGCAAACCGGAAATAGCATTACCGGTTTTATTTGTCTCCGTAACAATCCGGGAACTGGTTTGATTAAAAGAAAGGGCAAAATAAATGGCACCGGGAAGGAGACTGACCAGGAGCATCATCAGAATAACTTTACCGGTAAGACCGAACCCTGACCTTTTTGATGTCACCGTTGTATCTGATGAAGCATAGGAAGTGTTTTCCATTGATGAAGGTTCGCTTGGAGAGTCTATTTCTGCCATACCTGCAGAAATATCTGACTCTGCCGTATCCGAAGCGACATTTTCTGTCGCAGATGACTGGCTTTCAAGTAAAGCGTCTTCAAGAGAAAACGAATCCTCTTCTTCCATATATCGAGTTTTATCTACAACGATGCTGGTCGAGCAGCCTTTGCAATTAAAACGGGCTCTGTCGCCGACGATTTTAGAAGGATCTATCTGATACTTTAGCCCACATTCCTCACAAATAACTACCATTGTCCTTCTCCTTGTTTACAGAAATAAAAAATATATGATATCCAATATTCTGTTCATGCATCTGCCGAAATAAAAAGGAAGGCAAAAGATCTTTCCCTATGATTCTTCTTGAACAGCATGAAAGGAATCAATACCCTTTTTCTTTGATTTTTTTGAGCATAGCCTGTTTGAACTGTATTCGTTTTTCGTCTCTTTGGATTTCCTGAGAAAGGAGATTGACGAGTTCAGCCGTACGATGTGCTGGAAAGTTCGCCTTGGTATATCCTAAATCGTCCAGGCCATCCTCGGCAACTATCCCGCCCAACGGGCCAATAGCTACTGACAATTGTGAAATTAAAAAGGTAATAAATTCCTGGTCTACCACATTTACAGCTATTTCAACTCTTTCAATCAGCTTGTATTTGATGAGTCTTGCAGCTATCGGCCGAATCGCAGCGAGATCAAGGCCGACTTCCTGGGCGACCTTTCCTAGTGTTTTTTTTCCATCAAAACACATCAGAACGCTCAACATCTGACCATCCAGAGACAGCTTACCCAGATCACCGCGAATAGCTTGTTTAAAAACGAGACCTGCTATACCACCGGAAGACAAATCCATCAGCTACTCCTGTATATTTATATCCTCGCATGTCCCGGCTCAATGAGGTATGTGCCGTCACAAATCATCCCACACTCATCAGGTCATACATACTCTTTACCAGGAAAAGTCAGCTCTTCGCAAGAATTCTATCAAGCGTAAGCATCGTTGCGAAGATTCTTGAAACGGTAGCGCCGAGCAAAAAAGGGGAAATACATGTGCCGTACAGCCTGCTTCCGCAGTATTTTAAGCTATGCCCTGCACTTCCGGCCAATCTACTCCCCTTTAGTTCACATAACAAATAGTTTGTGAAAACTCAAGCGAGAATTACTATTTTTTCTGTCTTTCCAAATGTATCTGCGAAAAAACCATCTTCCTCATACAGCAATTTCTTTACTATACCATCACACGCCATATTTCACAAAGCTACAATATAGTACAGCTATTCAACATCAAACAACGTTTGCGCGCCAACAATGTACTGAAAACATAACGACGCTTTCTGCTGTCCCTCAGTACACCCATCTAGTCTCCTCACGAACATATATCTTAACAGACGCAGCATATACAGTTATTTCTTCTCATTTCTTGCATATCATATGAATTTTTGACTGGACAAATTCATTTTTGCAGAATATATTACTGTTATTCTATGGAGGACTCTAATGCTTGACAAAAAAAGCTTAAAAATTCTGAAAATACTGCAGGAAAAAGCAAGAATCCCAAACACAGAGGTTGCCAGACAAGTCGGCCTGGCCCCCTCTGCCGTTCTCGAACGCATCCGGAAAATGGAAACACAGGGATTTATTGACGGCTATGAAGTTCGTCTTAATCCGGAGCGATTCTCCAGAAATCAGGTTGCCTTTGTTACAATTGAGCCTGACAACACTGCTGATGCAGATGATGAAATCGGAGAAAAACTCTCAAGTATCGAGGAGATACAAGAGGTTCATTATATAGCGGGAGAGGACTCATATCTCATCAAACTGCGAGTAGCCGATACAAAAGAACTGGGAGTTTTTCTCCGTCAAGTAATCCACCCCCTTCAAGGAGTCCGTTCCACCAGAACCTCAACCGTTCTAAAAACGTATAAAGAAACAGCCAGAATTTCCATTCGTTAATATTTTCATCAGGAACAATCATGCCCATCTCAGAGTCATTAAAAAACCGGTTGTACCCCTCGCTTGAAACCATAGCTTCACATTTCGGCACACCTTTTCATATCTATGATGAGGACGGTATTCGTCGTACCTGTCGTCAGTTGAAAAACGGCTTTGCAGGAATTGAGAGATTCCGAGAGTATTATGCTGTAAAAGCACTGCCCAATCCTGCAATTCTCAAAATCATGGCAGAGGAGGGCTTCGGCTTTGACTGCAGTTCTGCTACTGAGCTTCTCCTTGCCAGAGAGGTAGGGGGAAAAGGAGAAGAAATTATGTTTACTTCAAATAACACAAGTGAACGTGACTTTCTCCTGGCTGAAAAAGACGGCGGCTGCATCCTCAACCGCGACGATTTATCTCTGCTAGATAAGGTTCCCAGGATTCATGATACGAT
>JAZBNU010000391.1:0-3952 GCA_036350815.1 Desulfopila sp. | reverse complement strand
TTCGTGCCAGGAAAAAGGCTGCACATTTGCTGTATAAAGAAAAAGAAACCGCTGTCGAAGAGGCGGCTCTTGCTGCGCAGTCCATGCTGGTGCAGACCTGGATCAGTTATCTCACTGCTCTGGAGGGGGAAAAGATTCTCAGAGTACAGCTGGAAACGGGTAAACGAATGCTGGAAATAATCGAGCTCCGACTTTCCCAGGGGACAGGAAGTGGACTAGATCTGCTTCAGCAGAAGAGTCGGCTTGCCGCTTTGGAGCGGCAGCTACCCGGAGTTAATTCTGAGAAACTGCGAGCAGCAAATAGCTATTCGATATTGATGGGACAGTATCCTCGAGGCGACATCCTGCTTCAGGACAAACTCCCGCCCCTGCAACCGTTAAATACATTGATTTCACCTCATACCCTTCTTGTTCAACGACCGGACCTCCAGTCTGGGTATCTGGCACTGCAGGCAGCGGATTATCAGGTCGCCGCAGCCATTGCCGACCGGCTGCCGCGCCTTGCTTTCCAAATAATCACAAGCGAGAGCGGTAGTAGCCTGTCAACTATTGGTAATGATTCTGTCTTTCGCTTTGCTGCCAATATTCTTGCCCCTGTTTTTGACTGGGGGAGGCTGAAACTACAAGCACAACGGAAACAGTCAGAGGCAAGTGAACTGCTGGCCGTTCTTCAGCATGACATGCTCGAAGCCGTCCGTGAAGTGGAGGATACCCTTAGCCGGGAACAGGGGTTTTTCCGGGAGAAGCAACTGTTGGAGGCCGAGTTGGCCATTGCTGAAGAAACTGTTGCAAAGGCCCGACTACGGTATGTCAATGGAAAGGAAACATTCTTGCCGGTGCTGATAGCTCTCACCGAACTGCAGACCCTGCAGCAAGAGAATATTTACCTAAGGCGAAATATGCTTACCAACAGGGCACATCTGCTCAGAGCCCTTGGTGCAAAATGGAGTGACCATCGTGAGAATGAATAGATTGTTGAGAGCTTTCCTGGGATTGCTCGGTGCAGCAGGTTGTGCTGCGCTATATTTCTTTGTGCTTTTCGAAGGTGAGGGAAACGAAACATATGCTGTCAGTTCGAAGCCCCTAAGTGTCAGGACGATTCCCGTAGAAAAGCGGGATTATCGCCTGCAGATTCCAGCTTATGGCGTTGTGATGCCCCGCGAGGTTGTCGATATTCGGGCAGAGGTTGCAGGGCGGATAACCGATGTTCCGGAAAACAGTGTTGCCGGGGGTGTGGTGGAAAAGAACCAGCTTTTGTTCACAATCGATGAGCGTGACTATCAAATTTTTCTCGAAGAAGCCTTTGTGGAGAGAAGTCTGGCTGAGCAAGCCCTTGAAATTGAGAAAGGGCGACAGATTATTGCCAGAAAGGAGTGGGAGCTGCTTGAGCAGTCAGGGTGGAATAACGACGGTGAGAATTCGCTGGCGTTGCGTAAACCGCAGCTGGAGGAGCGGCAGGCGGCTGTTCGACTGGCTGAGGTAAAAGTGGCAAAGGCAGAACTTGCTCTGCAGCGGACTCGCTCGTACTCGCCCTGCGACGGCGTAATACTCGAAGAACAACTGGCTCCGGGCAGGCTTCTGGACGCTGGTGATGCGGGAATGCGGATCGGCTGTACGGAGAGGTACCACGTTAATGCGCTTTTCCCGCAAAAATACGAGCTTGATGCAAATACCACCATGGTGTCCCTGATTATCGACGACAAACAGCTGGATGGGACAATCAGATCGGTTATTCCAGAAATTGATGCGCAGACGAGAAATAGACAGGCGCTCGTCGAATTTGTCGGGCGTCCGGACATTGGGGCATACGCAAATCTGTTTCTGCCAGGTTCTTTCCATCGACAGGTCACTGTCGTTCCCCGGGAAGCACTGCGGGCTGACAGCACGGTGTGGCTTGTAAGCAAAAGAAATACGCTGGAAGTGCGCAAGGTCGAGATTATCGGCGAGGATCTCGAGAATGTGGTTATCGGCAGCGGACTTGAGGAGGAGGAACATCTCATTGTCTCCCATGTCGCCAGTCCCCTTGAGGGCATGAGAGTGGAGAGGCAGTCATCTCTTCCCGGGAAAAAGCATATCGCCTTGAAAAAAGGAGTACCTGAAAAATGACCACTTTTCTATACGCTGTTCTGCAACGAACATCTTTCGCAAATGTTATCATGATCATGTTGATTATCGGCGGACTTCTGAGTTTCATGTTCATACGTCAGGAGCTGTTTCCTACAATGCAATCACGTCAGGTGGAGATTATGGTTGGACTTCCCGGAGCATCACCGGAGGAAGTGGACCGATCGGTAATCATGACAATTGAAAATACGCTGCGCGGCATGGATGGCATCAAGCGCATCGATGCCGAGGCACGTGAGGGAACAGGTGTCGTAACGGCAACTCTGCTTGAGAGTGCCGAACCCCAGCAGGTGCTTGCCGACATCAAAAGTGGCGTTGATCGTATTGAAAACCTGCCCGCAGATGCTGAAAAGCCGATCATCACCATACCTGCGCATGTGGAGAAGGCCCTCTCCGTCATCGTCTATGGCGACCAACCTCTTCTCTGGCTGCGCCAGGCCGCTGAAACCATGCGAGATGATTTGCGCACCGGTCTCGGTACCGGCGTGGGATTACAGCAAGTTCAGCTGGCGTTTGCCCCTGATGGTGAAATATCCGTTGAGATAGCAGAAGACACGCTGCGCCATTACGGCATCACCCTTGAGGAGGTTGCCTTGGAGATTCGCAAGAGCGCACCTGATTTGCCGGGTGGTACGCTCTATACAGGGGAGTCCGAAATAGTTCTGAGGACATCGAAGCAGCGTGAATGGGCAGCCGATCTGAGCGATGTCATTGTTGCCCAGACAGCGGCAGGATTTCCTCTTTACCTGAAAGATATCGCCTCTCTCAAAGATGGTAATGGACGGTCGAGTATTGAATGCTGGTTTAACGGCCTGCCTGCCCTGCAGATCGATATCTACGTCACAGCCAATGAAACACCCAGGGAGGTTGAGAAGATTGTCAGGGATTATCTTGAGTCCGTCGCCAGCGAAAAATTTCAGGGTGTTGAAACGGTGATCTTTGAAAACCAGGCGGCAGCCTATCAGAGCAGAATGGCTCTGCTTGTCGAAAACGCGCTTCTCGGCTTACTGCTGGTCTTGATTATCCTGGGACTCTTTCTCACACCGCAAATGGCTTTCTGGGTAATGGTCTCTATCCCCACAACCTTGCTTGGCGGGCTGTTGCTGCTGCCGCTATTCGGGGGCACGATCAATATGATCTCAATGTTTGCCTTTATCGTCACCATCGGTGTGGTCGTCGATGATGCCATTATGATCGGTGAGGCTATCCATACTCATCGTGCCAGAGGCTTGACGATGCTGGCTGCTGCTGTCCAGGGTGTCCAGGAGATGGGAGGACTGGTGTTTCTTGCCACGCTGACGACTATCATTGCCTTTATGCCCATGTTTTTCGTACCGGGGGATATGGGGGTTCTCTTCTATCAGATCCCGGCGGTTGTCGTGGCTGTTTTGGTGGTCTCCCTTCTCGAATCACTTTTTATACTGGCTGCCCATGTTTCTGTGGATCACCCTGAAAACCGTCTGCTCAAGATACTTGCTCGCCCGCAATACTGGGTGAACCGCCGTTTGAACTCTTTTATCGAGTTGTGGTTTCGTCCATTTCTGCTGAGATGTCTCAAGTGTCAGCCATCCCTTTTTGGTACTGCCATCCTGATCGTGCTGCTCACTGTTGGTGGCGTAGCCGGAGGTCTCCTTAACTTCTCCTTCACACCAACCATAGCCGCAGACATGGTTATTGCCCAGGCAGCCCTGCCGTATGGTTCACCGCGAAATGAATCCATCACTGTCATGAAAAGGCTGGTCGATGCCGCAGAGGAGGTTCTGGAGAAGAACGGCATGTCGTCAAAGGGCATCTTTTCATTGATTGGTACACGGCTCGAAGAGGGGGA
>JAZBNU010000390.1:0-25597 GCA_036350815.1 Desulfopila sp. | reverse complement strand
CTAATCCCAGAGAGCGCAGACAGCTGATGGTGAAGTGGGCAAAGTCCTGACAGACGCCTTTTCTGCTTTTCAGGATTTGTGCAACTGTTGTATCTATGGTGCTGGCGGTCTTGTCGTATGAAAACTCATGATAAATTCTCTGCATCAAATCGAGGGCTCCAGCCAGCACCGGTCTTCCCGGGGTAAAAGAAACCTTGGCATAGGAGAGGGTTTGTGGGCCGACGGTTATCAGCGGGCTGGCAAAAAGAAAAGGAAAGGCTTCGAAGTCTGCTGTCTGGCTATGAGATGCCAGACGTCCTGCAACCTCCTCCCATGGTGCTGTGGCGGATTGATCGGGAAGTGCATGGACGGAGGTCTGGACAAGGCTGTCTGCATGTACCACCAGTTCATCGTGAGGATGGTGCACCATAAAGACATCAACGGTATTCCCGAAAAAATCTGTACGACGATGCCGGTACTGTGGTTCGGGGAGAATTGACAGACTGCTGTCAACGACAAGCTGGTGAGGTGTCGTCCTGGGGTGGAGAAAGAGTTCGTTCTGGGAGAGTGAGGCCGGTTCAGAATATTTGTAAGCGGTTGTGTGGGTGATGGCGTATTTCATGATTTCCGGTCACCTGGGACCATGGCAAAATGGGGTGTTGTCGGCACTCTGGTGAGATAATGACCGGTAATCTGGAGGGAAAATTCTTTGAGGTTCTGTGTGATAGAAGCTAAAAATTCGGCGAGCTCTTGGTTATGACTGTCGTGTTCCCGGCAGTGGATTTTGTTAAGTTCAAAAAGACGGATTTCCGTGAGCATTTTCAGTGCGATTCGTTCTTCCTGGTAGGCGAAGCGACGTTCGCTCTGGCGCGGCAGATGCTCTATATGGTCCGCGATCCTGCTGAGTTGAAAAGCCAGAGATTTGGGATTGCTTTCATCAGCAAGGAGAAGGTCAAGAACAGGGGCCGACTGAAAAGCGGAACGGTATCTTGCTCTGTACGTCATGGTGCTGTCGGAAATTTCCAGCAGGGCTTCCAGAATATTCCGTGGTTTAGGGCAGATAAGGGGTAGAGCCGTGCTGATGATGTTTGTCTGCTGCATTGCTCTTTCAACCCGTCGGCCGATGTCCATAAAACGCCACCCCATACTGCGGGTCATACTTTCCGATGCCAGGCCCGAGAATGCGCTGAGGGCAAAAAGTATTTCATCAAGGAACTCCAAAGGGTCTGTAGAGCCGGAGTCGGCCAGATCTTCGAGATGAGTAATGATTCTTGAAGAATCAAGAGAAAGTCGATCACGTACTCTGCGTGCGGCCCGTTGTACTTTGCCAAGAAGAGAGTTGACGCTTTCTGCTCCATCACGGCGACTTAAGGCATTGTTGAGGTGGTTGGAAAGTTCGAGAAACAGAGGTATCTCCGGTGCGTCTTTGGATGGTGTGGGGATAATGTTTTTTACTCTCAGAAGTTTCAGCAAAAAGCCGAGTTCCGGAATATGCTGCGGGCGGTTTTCTCCTGAAATTTTATGAAAGATCAGGCGCAGGAGCCGCACCAGTCCCTCGGTTCGTTCCAGGTATCTTCCCAGCCAGAGGAGATTATCGGCAACTCGGCTGGGCAGGTCGCTGCTGCGTTTGAACTCATCGATGGCATGAAAGCCTTCCAGCAGACTGAAGGGCTCCACCGGTGCGTCGGACAGAACCCAGATATCTTTGCTGCGCTGCAGCTCTGGAGAAGTGCTTGAAAGTGGTCCAGGCTCGTTTGCGGTGATGGCCAGACCTCCCGGCATTACCTTATACCCCTTGTCAGTGGCGCAGACGAATACGCGTAGCAGGGTCGAGCTGCTGCCTGCCCCCTGAGTACTCCAGCCGGGGCTGATCGAAGGGAATAAAGGTTCCGATCCCAGATATTGAAATGGTGCTGAAGAGATAAGGGCTGGAAGGTTTGCAGGAAGTTCTGCAACGGTGCCCGGTTGCAATGCATGTGAGACCGTCAGGTGGTCGAGGTTGTTGAGTACATATTGATACCCTTCTTTATCACCACACCACCAGGTAGGGTGGCTGGTAATGAGCAGATCCTGACCTAGCAGTCTCCGGCAGAGTGAGGGTAGTATGGTAGAAAGCGCGGGAGTATCGATAAAACCACTGCCGATGGGGTTGACTATTTCAAGAGTATTTTCACGACAGACCTGGATCAGGCCGGCAACTCCGTTTGCAGTTTCACGGCGCAGAGCAAAGGGGTCACTGTTGAGATCGGAGAGGTATCGAAATATCGCCTTGACCGGTTCAAGACCTGCAAGTTTTTTGAGAAAGACTTTACCGTTTCGTACCGTGAGATCCTGCGATTCAACCAGGGTATAGCCGAGATAGCGGGACAGCAGAGCATGTTCAAAATATGTCTGGCTCTCCGGTCCGGGAGAAAGCAGAACGATGTCGGGATCTTCCTGTCCGAGTGAGGCTCGCTGAATAAGGGCATCGTGCAATGACCTGAAAAATGGTGCAAGTCGGTGAATCTGGACGCGGTGATACAGCTCGGAAAAAATCCTGGAGGTGACGATTCTGTTTTCCAGGGCATAGCCTAATCCTGCCGGACACCCTGCGAAATCACGCAGGACCCGAAAACGTCCATCAGCGCCCCGATAGAGATCTGCGGAATAGGCGGGGAGATAGCAATTGCCTGATGGGCGGATGTTATGACAGGAATATAAATAGTTTGGGTTAGCAAAGACAAGATCGACGGGTAGCAGGCCTTCCTTTAAGAGCAGCTGTTCGCCATAAACATCAGCAAGAATTTTTTCCAGCAACTGCGCTCGTTGAGCGATACCGGCTTCCAGGGTGCTCCATTCCGAAGCGCTGATGACCAGTGGAACAGGGTCGAGGTCCCAGGCAATGCTGCGCCCCGCAGGGTCGTCGAAAGGATTTATGGTGGCACCATCCTCCAGGCGCATATGCCTGGCACGCTGATGGTCTTTTTTCAGTGCTGCCGGACCCCTTTCTTCTAATGTTGTTATCAGCTGCTGCCAGTGTTGACGCGGTTCTCCGGAAGAGGAAAAAGCTTCGTTATAGGACGTGTCGGGGTAAACAGCCTTGCCAAAAAGAGAACTCTCATGACTTTTGACGCCGGTGTTTGAAGATATCTCTGAATCAGCCATGCAGGTGGTGCCTCTTAGCAAAAAGAATATCAATGTTGTGCAACAGAGATCTTTCTAACCAATTCACCTTCGCAAATCAAGAGTATATGGAAAATGGTAATTCCTTTCTTCATGGGGATCCGGCAGGCTGGAGCCTGGGGTATGTCCACCTGGATGGAAGCGGGCGTTGCGCCGGCCTTCCGCTTCATAGGAATTAACCGGAAAGACATCGTAGTTGCGTCCGCCGGGATGCCCGACATGATAGACGCAGCCCCCCACTGCACGCCGTGACCAGGTGTCGTAGATATCAACGGTCAAAGGGGCATGGATGCCGATAGTGGGATGGAGACAGGCGGGTGGCTGCCAGGCTCGGTAACGTACTCCGCCGACATAGACTCCCTCTGTTCTTGTCGGCTGCAGAGGGACACACCTGCCGTTGCAGAGCACACTGTAGCGTTCTCCGGTCATGCCGCTGACTTTGACCTGCAACCGTTCGAGGGAGGAGTCGACATACCTGGCTGTTCCTCCGCCTCCCGGTTCCTCCCCGAGGACGTGCCATGGTTCCAGGGCCTGACGCAGCTCCAGTTCCATCCCCTGGTAATGGATTCTGCCGTAGATTGGAAAGCGAAACTCGAAGTGGGGATGAAAGAAGTCCATGGAAACGGGATAGCCGGCCTGAACCAGGATGTTCAATACATCTTCAAAATCATCCCGAACCAGTTGCGGCAGCATAAAGCGGTCGTGGAGACGGGTGCCCCAGCGGACCAGTTCCTGGCGATAGGGTGTTTTCCAGAACCAGGCGATAAAGATACGCAGGAGCAGCTGCTGTGCCAGGCTCATGCGGGCATGAGGCGGCATTTCAAAGGCGCGGAATTCTAAAAGTCCCAGCCGGCCTGAAGAGCTGTCGGGAGAATAGAGTTTGTCGATGCAGAACTCAGCCCGGTGGGTATTGCCGCTGACATCAACGAGCAAATGACGGTAGAGCCTGTCGACCAGCCATGGTGGGCAGGGGGTGCCCGATGCTGTATGACGATCCTGTTCGGTGAAGGCGATTTCGAGCTCGTAGAGGCTGTCATGGCGTGCTTCATCGATGCGGGGTTGCTGGCTTGTCGGCCCGATAAAAAGCCCGGAAAAAAGATACGAAAGCGAAGGATGATTGTTCCAGAAGGTGATGAAGCTGCGCAGCAGATCGGGCCTGCGCAGAAAAGGGCTGTCGGCAGGAGTTGCCCCGCCAACGACGATATGATTGCCGCCGCCGGTACCGGTATGGCGCCCATCAACCATGAATTTCTCTGTTCCGAGACGGCATTCCCTCGCTATTTCGTAGAGTCTGGTGGTGTGGTCAACCATCTGGCGCCAGCTGTGCAGTGGCTGGATGTTGACTTCAATGACTCCTGGATCGGGGGTTACCTTAAGGCTCTCCATTCTGGGGTCGGCTGGCGGTGTGTAGCCCTCAATGATAACCGGGGTATTTGTCGATTTGGCCGTCTTTTCAATGTTAGTTAGTAGATCAAGATAGCCTTCCAGTGAGGTGATGGGCGGCATGAACACATACAGTCGTCCGTGCCGGGGCTGCACGCACAGGGCGGTGCGCACCAGCCAGGCAGCCGATTCGCCTGTGGCCGCGGCAGGATCAGGGTGCGGAGCGGGCTGGCCGACAACACTGTCGCTGAAATATTCTTCAGGGTTTCCCGGCCTTGTCTGCTGGCCTTCGTGAAGATCAGGCAGCGGACCCCGTTCAGCCATGGGGTCGAGGCTGAACTGTACCGGCAGATCCTCCGGTGCAATCCAGGGAAGCGAATGCAGGGGCAGTCTCAATCCGGCAGGAGAGTCCCCCGGCAGGAGAAACATGTGATCACCTCTGAAAGGCCAGGGGCCGCTCTTCCAGGACCCGTGCTGCAGCGGCAGCACATAGCCGACCACAGCACCCAGTCCCTTTTTAAAGGCCTGCATCAGGCGACTTCGTTTTTCTGGATCATCAAGTTTCGGGTCGCTGGGGTCAACATTGACAGGGAGCTGCTGTTCCTGATGAAGGTAATGGAAAATATCTTCGTAACTTTCCTTGATGAACCGTTTTTCAACCCCTAGATTCTGCGCCAGGGTTTCGATGAATAGTTTGGCCTTGGAGATACCGAAACCATAATCTGTGGCAACATCGGCCAGGAAGCTGCTGTCCTGCCATATCGGTTTGCCGTCTTTGCGCCAGTAGCATCCCAAAGCCCAGCGGGGCAGAGACTCTCCGGGATACCATTTTCCCTGCCCATAATGCAGCAGCCCTCCGGGAGCCCATTCCTCCTTGAGTCGTTTGATCAGTGTTTCCGCAAGCTGCTGTTTTTCTTCCCCAAGGGCCTCGGTGTTCCATTGGGCGCCATCCATATTGTCGATGGAGACAAAGGTGGGTTCTCCTCCCATGCTCAACCGTACATCCCCTTCTTCAAGTTCACGCTCAATACGTTCACCCAGATCAACGATGGATGTCCATACCTCTTCTGGATATGGTCTGGTAGAACGCGGTGCCTCAAAAATGCGTTTGACGGACATCCTATGACTGAAATCAACCTCGCATTCATCAAGGGCGCCGGTGATTGGTGCTGCACTCTGCGGTTCAGGGGAGCAGGCCAGAGGTATGTGCCCTTCTCCGGCAAAGAGGCCGGAGGTGGGATCCATGCCGATCCAGCCGGCTCCCGGGATATATACTTCGGTCCAGGCATGCAGGTCGGTGAAATCTTCTTCGGCGCCGGAGGGACCGTCCAGCGATTTTACATCCTGCTTCAGCTGTACCAGGTAGCCCGAAACAAAACGGGCGGCAAGGCCCAGGTGTCTGAGTATGTTGACCAGCAGCCAGGCAGAATCGCGGCACGAGCCGCTTCCGAGTTGGAGGGTCTGTTCGCAGCTTTGCACATTCGGCTCAAGGCGGATAAGATATTTCACTGCGTCGCTCAGCTGAGAGTTGAGAGCAACGAGAAAATCAATGGTCTGCTTCGGGCTGGTGTCGATCCTAGCTATAAATTCAGTGAGCATTTCACCCGGCTTGTTTCTGGCAAGATATGGTGCAAGATCAATCTTTAATTCGGGATCATAGACAAAAGGGAAAGTTTCCGCATTCGGTTCGAGGAAGAAATCGAAGGGGTTGATAATAATCATGTCGGCGACCAGGTCAATTTCCACTTTGAATTCAGCTGTCTTTTCAGGAAAGACCAGGCGACCGAGATAGTTATTGAAAGGGTCCTGCTGCCAGTTGAGGAAATGCTCTTCCGGTACCACCTTCATGGAGTAGCTCAGAATTGGGGTGCGGCAGTGAGGCGCCGGACGAAGTCTGACGATATGAGGGGCAAGGTTTATGCGTCGGTCGTAAATGTACGAGGTTATATGGTGAAGCGAGATATGAATTCCCACGAATGTACCTTCAGGTGAAGTTTCTGGTGCTGCTCCGTCGGCAGCTTTTGACGGAACTGTTCTCTACTCTTTACTCAGGCCTCTTTATTGTTCATTTTCTGAATCAATGCAGAGAGGAGCGATGTTGAAAAACGTCTGGCCGATTGCGGCGCCCACCGCGTTGATTCTGCTCTGCATGGCGTCGAGATATTCGTGTAGGCCGATATCAATGACTTCCCGAATGTCGGTGTATTCCAGATCTGCCTGGATGCGGCCCAACCTCTTTTCCGCCAGGTTTATCTCCGCTCCCGAGGGGGTGCCGGTGATGCGGTGGAGATATTCCTTGGCTTTGTTGATGCAATGTCTGATTGAGCGGGGGAAGTCACTGTCGAAAATAAGAAAATCAGCAACTTTGTGCGGCGTGATATTGTGATGTTTCTTCCGGAACATTTCAAAAGCACTGGCGGATTTCAGCACCGCCATCCACTGGATATGATCAATCGGGGCATTTACCAGACTTGCCTGGGGCAGCAGCATAAAATATTTCACGTCAAGAATTCTGGAGGTTTTATCCGCCCTTTCCATCATCATGCCGATGCGGGCAAAATTCCAGGCTTCTCCATGACTCATGGTGCAGTCCATCAGGCCGGTGAAGAGGTGGCTGCGCATCTGGATTATCTTGAAAAACCGGTGGGGGTCCTGAAAAGCCATTCTCACACTCTGTTCAGTGGACAGCTCCAGATAAAAATTATTGAGATGCTCCCACATCTCCGAAGAAATAATCTCGCGGATGGATCGCCCATTTTCTCGTGCTGCGGCCAGACATCTGATAATGGAGTTGTGATAATCCCGGTCAAAGGTGAGGAAGCGGATGACTGCTTCCTGACTGTATTCCGGATCTTTTTTCTCGAAAAGTTCATGGTCGCCTGTTGTCATCACCAGCGGTTTCCAGTGTTTTCCCTGTTCAGTCGGGATGTCAAGAAGCAGGTTGAGATTAACGCTGATGAATCGGGCGACGTTTTCCGCTCGTTCAATGTATCGGCACATCCAGTATATTGAGTTGGCCACTCGGCTTAGCATTTTTCGTCCTCCAAAAAAAATCTTTCTATACAACCCAGGTATCTTTGCTGCCGCCGCCCTGGGATGAATTAACCACCAGGGAGCCTTTGGTCAGGGCGACACGGGTAAGACCGCCAGGCTGAACATAAATTTCCTCGCCGTAGAGGATATAAGGGCGAAGGTCCACATGGCGGCCTTCAATACGATCGCCTGTTATAGTGGGCACCCGGGAGAGAGAGATGGTGGGTTGAGCCATGTAGTTACGCGGTTCGGCTTTGATCTTCTCTGCAAAAACAGCCCTCTCTTTGTCGGTGGCGTGAGGTCCTATGAGCATGCCGTATCCGCCCGATTCGTTGGCTGCCTTGACGACAAGTTCGTCAAGATGATCAAGGACATAGGCGCGGTCTTTGTCGTTTCTGCAGATATAGGTCGGCACATTGGGCAGGATTGCGTCTTCGCCGGTGTAATACTTTATAATTTCAGGAACGCAGGCGTAGATGACTTTATCGTCTGCTATGCCGGTTCCAGGAGCGTTGGCCATGGCAATATGCCCTGCTTTGTAGACCTCCATGAGGCCTCTGACACCAAGAAGAGAATCGGGGCGAAAGACGGCCGGGTCAATAAAATCATCGTCGATCCTTCGGTAGAGAACATCGACCCGCTGCAGTCCTTTGGTGGTCAGCATATGGACAAAACCGTCTGAGACAATGAGATCACGTCCTTCAACGAGTTCCACCCCCATCTGCTGCGAGAGAAAGGAGTGCTCGAAATAGGCGCTGTTGTAAATTCCAGGGGTCAGTACACCTATGGTTGGCGACTGGACATGATCGGGTGCGAGAAATTCCAGCAGTTCAAGCAGCCTGCCGGGGTATTCATCCACCGCTCTGACATTCGAAGCCTGAAAAACCTGGGGGAATGTTCGTTTGAGAACCTGACGGTTTTCGAGTACATAGGAGACACCTGAAGGGCAGCGCAGATTATCTTCCAGGACAAAGAAGCGGCCGTCCCGGTCACGTATAAGATCTGTGCCGGTTACATGGCACCAGATGCCCCGGGGCGGAGTGAAGCCTTCACATTCTTTCCGATAGGTTTTGCTGGAGAGGACAAGATCCTCAGGGACTATTTTATCTTTGAGGATTTTTTTATCATTGTAGATGTCCTGGAGGAACAGGTTGAGCGCATGGATACGCTGTTTGAGGCCGGATTCTATCTGCTGCCAGTCGCTCCTGGACACGATTCTGGGAATGAGATCGAAAGGGAATATTTTTTCCGTTCCTTCATCCCGGCCGTAAACATTGAAGGTTATGCCCATCTTGAGGAGGAGTGCTTCGGCTTCTTTCTGACGCAGAGCGAGATCTCCTTCCGGAAGAGAGTTGATTTTGTCGATAAGAAGCTGTGCTTCAGGACGGGGCTTGCCGTCTGCATCGATTAATTCATCGTAGAAATCTTCAGGGTCATATGTCTGGAACGTTTCCATCATTTTCCTCGGTGATTGTAGTGTCAATGAAAAAAGAACAATTGGCTGATGTGGTCGGTGGCGCAGGCTGACAGGGTTTGGACGGCTGAGATCTATGCCGGTTTATCGTCAATATGTTCAACCTGAATATCCTGACGCAACGGGAAAATAGGGGGGCCAAACTGGTTGTAGAGTGCCACATCGGCAGCGTCACGGCCTATGCCGAGAACAATATAGCCATTTCTTAAATGGGGCTGAGTTGCATCAAAGGTATACCAGCGGCCGGCAATAAACGCTTCGAACCATGCGTGCATATCCATGGGTTCTAACCTGTGAAGATATCCCACCACAATTCTCGCGGGAATGGCGAGACTGCGGCACAAGGCAATGCCGAGATGGGCAAGATCGCGGCAGACTCCGCTTTTACGCAATTGCACCTGACTCGCTGACACGGTTGACTCGCTGTGGTTAAAGTCATAGTGAATATTTGCCCGTATCCACTGTTCAATTGCTGAAACCTGATCATATCCGGGTTGTTGTTCTGCTGTTATATCTTTGGCTAGCTGCCAGAAATCTTCTATCTCGCAGTAACGGCTGGGTAAAAGATACTGGAGGACCTCGTCGGGCAGATTCTGAACTTCGACAAATGGTCCTCCCGGCTCCCTGTCCATGTGGCCTATAGTGTGTACAGTGGCTTCGCTATAGATTGAAAGGGGACCGGGCGGAGCAACGAGGCGCTGGCAGAAATTTCCGTAACTGTCTGTAAATTCAGATAACTGAATGTCAGGTTCGATGGTCAGTTCGCCATGTGAAACCCACTGCCGCGCGCCGCTGCGCGGGCGCAGCATCAGCACAAACGGTGTGGCAACCGAGATATCAAACAGCAATGTGCAGCTTGCACGAAGTTTCATTCGCAACTCATATCAGAGAAAAGCGGTAAGAAAGCTGAAAGAAAATCATTTCCTGAGATACCGGGAAAAGAAGATCAATCATGACAATAAAAAGCCTTTTCTGACAGTATACAAGATTTGCAATAATTGTGCCACAGGTTTGGGGAAAGTGGCTGGTCTTGAGAGTGTTGAGGGCAAAGGCGGGGAGTGCGGTATCTCGTGTCTGGATGGTGACAATTATGTATGGACAGCAGAGAATATTAACAAAAATGTATGATGGCTCGGCGGCATGACCGTTTTCAATCACTATGGTGATGGAAGCAGTAGTGTCTTGCTCGTTTGTCGTACTATGGTCACCTTCCGTCATCTTTGCCGGAAGAGTGGTGAGGAGTCGACTTCTTCAGCATAAGCTGTTGGGTAACATCTTGAAAAGCGCAAAATTGCTTGAAAGGACGGGTGAAAAAGGATAGGTTGCTCGATATTGATGAACGATGGAAATGAATTGCGGAAAAGTTAAAGCAGGCTTACAAAACGATGTCTTATCACCTGCCACCTGTCTTGTCGCCTATCAACTATCTTCAACACATCTAAGATTTCTTGCCATGAAAATGCTCATTACAGGGGGAGCTGGTTTTATAGGCACCAACGCTGCCCTCTACTTTCATAACCTTGGTTACAAAGTGGTGATTGTAGACAATCTCTCTCGGCGTGGAGTAGAGTACAATGTTCACTATTTGAAAAGACATATCCCTCAATGCATAATTATTCCCTGCGATGTCCAGCAAGTTTCGCAGTATGAAAAAGAACTTCACCAATCCGATGTTATTCTTCACCTGGCAGGACAAACGGCGGTAACGACATCACTCAAAGATCCATTGCATGATTTTGATAACAACCTCTTCGCCGGTGTGATGCTTCTTGAAGCTATACGAATGGAGAACCCAGATGCAATTGTCCTGTATGCTTCAACAAACAAGGTGTATGGTAACCTCAGGCAGCATCGCTACCATAAAAATGAAAAATCTTTCCAGTATTGTGATGAGACCTGTCCGTTAGGAGTTGATGAGAGCGAAAAGTTATCCTTTGTTTCTCCCTATGGATGTTCCAAGGGAGCACTGGATCAATATATGCTGGACTATGCGAGTACCTTTAATTTGAGAACAGTTGTCTTTAGACAATCGTGTATATACGGTCCCTTCCAGCAAGGGGCGGAAGATCAGGGATGGGTTGCGCATTTTACAAAAAAAACCTTGGAAAACAAAACGATCAATGTCTTTGGTGACGGTTACCAGGTGAGGGATTTACTGTATGTAGACGATTTACTCGAGGCCTATAGATCTGCAGTAGAAAATATCTCTCTTGTTCAAGGCATGGCTTTTAATATTGGCGGAGGGATTTCCAACGTTTTTTCAGTCATAAATGTTTTAGATGTGCTGGAAAAAGAGCTTTCTGTGAAAATTGATATCCAATACAAACCCGAGAGAATGGGTGATCAGCTTTCATTTGTTTCAGCAAATACAAGTATTAAGAAAAATTTAGGTTGGCAGCCCACAACGCCTTTTTCCCAAGGCATACAGCAACTCTTATCCTGGCAAAGACAATTCCTCCTCTATAATTAAGGTATGCGGATTTTATTTTTCAGTACCTATTATCATCCCTATCTCTCTGGATTAGTGACGTATCCACGAAAAGTTCTTAACCATTTAGCAGGAAACCATACCATAACGATTGCCACATTTCGTTACTCAAAGGAATTACCACAAGAATCCAAAGATGGTGAAATTACCGTTCAACGGCTTCCTTACCTCCTTCGAATATCCAAGGGTTTTTTTTCACCTCAATCCTGGTTCAGATTCATCTCCGCCATTGGTAAAGCTGATATTGTTATTGTTAATATCCCAAATTTTGAAGCATTGCCATTAGCTGTTTTTGCGAAAATAATGCAAAAACCCATCGTCGCCATTTTCCATTGCAGGGTAGATTTAGGCAAAGGCTATATCCACCGCCTTATAACAGCGGGATTGAATTTTTCTGTTTTTGGCCAACTTTGGTTGAGTAAAGTAATAGTTATATATACCAGAGATTATTTTAATCATTTAGGTCTGGAGAAAAGATTTTCTCATAAGACGCGAGTTGTTCTTCCTGCCGTACGTTCTCCAAAGGTAGATCAACAGATATTGGATAAATATCTCAAAGAAAAAGAAGAGAGAACCTGGATAGGCTTTGCAGGTCGCGTGTCGAAGGAAAAGGGAATTCATCATCTTATAAATGCAATGGATACCCTTGCGGATCACAACAAAAAATTGGTGCTTGTTATAGCTGGACCATATGGAGACGATGTTGTCGGTGAGTCCAGGTACTATGAAGAAATTCTATCTTTACTTGCCCGAAAGAGGGTTCCTTGTACATTTCTGGGGAAATTATCCGGTGGGGATTTAGGAGCCTTTTATCGTGCTATTGATCTCTTGGTTTTACCATCGGTAAACCAGACTGAGGCTTTTGGTATGGTTCAGATTGATGCAATGCTCTCAGGAAAACCTGTCGTTGCTTCCAATCTTCCTGGGGTCAGGGTTCCCGTAAATCTTTCCAAAATGGGCTTGATTGTCGAGCCGGGTGATGAGAAGGGAATTTCAACAGCAATAGAAAAAATTATTGCTGATCCTCAAATGTATTGTAATGCTGAGCTTTGGAATAATGCAAAAATGGTTTTTTCAGATCAGCGTACCTATGATTTCTATGAGAGAATCTTGGAAGAGATGACCAATGAGTAATCAAGGTACGTGTGGTCCCCAAGAGACGTTACACCAAATTGTATCATTGTATCTTAGCTCAAGGCCTTCATTTTATGCTTTCATACGCCCTCAAGAAGCATTTTTGCTGAGACAAAATATATCATTACTTCAACGGCCAATACTAGATTTTGGTTGTGGAGATGGATTTTTCACCAATGTGTTACATGCTGGTCAATGGGTGGATGCAGGACTGGATATTGATGAGGAAAAAATAGGTCGAGCCCATGCAGTAAAGTCATATAAGAAACTCCTATGCTTTGATGGTGAAAGAATACCTTTTGCTTCGGAATCATTTGCAACAATTTTTTCCAACTCTGTTCTTGAGCATATCTCTCATCTTGAAATCACCTTGGGAGAGATTTACCGAGTACTCAGGCCTGAAGGTATATTTATTACTACTGTCATGTCTGATAAGTGGGAACAATCTTTGCCTTTGGGGAAAATTTTAGGCAAAAGATATGTACACTGGCTGAGAAAGAGACAAAGGCATAAGAATTTATTTTCATATCAAAAATGGCAAGATACTTTTAACGACCATGGCTTTACAAGTGGTGCTGTTATTGGCTATGTAAATGAAAAAACCTCTCAATATCTCGAGGTATGTCATTATTGTTCCCTTCTCTCGTTGTTAAGCTATAAATTGTCGGGTGTCTGGGTCCCTTTCCCTCATTGGCATAAGCCACTCAAATTAGCAAAAAAAATTACTTCCATCATACAAGATGACATCAACACTCCTATTCCGGACAGTTCGGCCCTGTTCTTTATATTGAAGAAGGCGCCTTAGCTCCCGCTATGGGTATTGTATTTATTATGTATATGTTGAGCGATTATGAGTCTGAATTGTATTTTAATTCTACCTTTTTAAATGGTGCTGTACAAAAGTGATGTTTGAGGTTAACCTAGGATATATTACTAAAGAATATGTATGCCAAAATCACAACTGGTAACCAATCGTTTCGAGGTTCTTTTTGTCTCAAAGGGTGAGGTGGTATATGAAAACGAATTTTCCTCAATTTCAAAAACAATTATCCTGGGGGCGACGAACTTTCTTATGCTGTATTGCAACAATTATCACTCTGCTTTCCATACACGCTACTCTCGACGCTGCAACTGAGAATCCCACGGATGGTGTTCGCTTTTTGCTCTTACGGGAGCTATCTTCAACTCCTCAACCAACGCCGACTTTTGGTCCAACACCGACGCCCACACCAACCTTGTTTCCCACGGCCACACCAACATTTCCAGGGCCAACGCCATCGACTAACGCTTTCTTTAAAAACAGTGCCACACATACTTCTGCAGGATTAGCCCTGGGGGCAATTGGTGGAATTTTCTTTGTACTGCGGCGCAAAGATAAAGACTGATGCCACAGGGTTTTCAGATTGATAATCATATCTTCTTATAATTTCTATGCTGCCCCGAATTCGTATTCTTGGTGCAGGCCCGACCGGTTTAGGTGCAGCGATCAGATGTGATGAACTTGGCCATACAAACTGGAAGCTTTACGAGAAGAAAACAACAGCAGGCGGGCTTGCCGGAACATTACGCGAGAATAAGGGGTTTTCCTGGGATTTTGGAGGCCATGTTTTTCTTTCCAAAGAAGAGCAAGAACCCTTATCTACAACACAAATATTTTTACCATATTCCTATCCTATACCTACCTGTGATTGAGACAGCCGTCTAGGTTTTTTACAATCCTTTCTTGAAGCCCAAAAAACATATTCCAGGGGACGATTTGGCGGATGGAAATATGAGATAGGAAATATGGATCATAGC
This sequence comes from Desulfopila sp., assembly GCA_036350815.1. Classification (GTDB taxonomy): domain Bacteria; phylum Desulfobacterota; class Desulfobulbia; order Desulfobulbales; family Desulfocapsaceae; genus Desulfopila_A. Next base: position 11,147 of record JAZBNU010000390.1, on the reverse strand, counting down.
CTGTTGCAGGGGAAGGAGATTGTCGATCGGCTCCTGTTGGATAAAGAAGAAACCTCATATGGGTTGTCATGAATAAAAGCATTAGTGTGGTGATGCCTGTATACAACGAGGTCGCTACAATCTCAAAAACAGTGCATGAATGCAATACCAAGATTCTGGCGCACTTTTCCATGGGCGAAATAATTGTGGTGGATGATAAGAGCACCGATGGTTCTTTGGCATTGCTTGAAGCACTGAGCAGTGAAGTCAGTAGCCTCAGGGTGCTGCGAAACTCCCAGAACCTTGGTCATGGACCATCATTGCTACGAGCAATTGGAGAGGCTACAGGTGAGTACGTCTTTTGCATAGATAGTGATTATCAACATCTTCCTGGAGATTTTTGGTTATTGTTTTCCAAGATTGAGAAGGCTGACGTGGTTATTGGTTTACGGTCGCAGAGGCAGGATCCAGTGCATAGGAAAATACTCAGTCGATTAGCGAACAGTTTGATACGGCTGATATTTAACTGCTCAAACAAAGATCTCAACGTCCCCTTTAAACTTTTCAGGAGAACAGATCTCCAGGCTATTCTTCCTCTGCTTCCAGGAAATGCCTATATTCCTTCAACACTCGCTGTTCTTGCTGCCCATACAGCCGGTTTTTCCATAGAGCAGGTTTCTGTAACGCATTTGCCCAGAAACTCTGGAACGAGTTCTTTTCTTGGTTGGCATCTTCTTTTTTTTTGCACCCATGTGTTGCGAGAACTCCTGTGGTTCAGGGTAAAAAAATGGAATAATATAAGAACTTTACGATCTCAACCATGATCGCTGTCCTCTCATTTTATAGCGTAAGCATGTTTTTGGGACTCCTGGCGTTTCCAATCTGTTTTCATGGTCTGAAACACCATCAGGACAGAGGTTTCACCAGTTGCAAGCTTTTAGGCCTGGTACTGGCAGCCTTTTTACATGGCTGCATGGGCAGGATGGGTTTGTCTCCTTGGTCGCCGGTAACCTTAGGTCTTCTGCTTGGTCCTGCCTGTGCCGGTTGGATAATATGGTTGGTACAGAACCGAGGAAGCGTCCTCTCCTGGTTGAGAAAAAACATCTTCCTATTGTTGAAAATCGAGGCTGGTTTCTTGGCAATGTTTCTATTGGGGCTTTGGCTTGCAGCATATAATCCAGGTTTGTTGGGGACAGAAAAATTGATGGATTTTGCCGTATTGCAATCAGTTTTTCGCGCAGACATTTTTCCACCTAACGATCCATGGTATGCTGGTCAACCTTTAAATTACTATTGGTTCGGACACCATTCCACTGCCCTGCTGTGCCGGTTAGCCTCCATTATGCCGCAGGTGGGGTATAACCTGATGCTCGCCTTACTTCTGGCAATTATTTTTTCATGTTCATGTGGTCTTTTCCTCTCAAGAGAGATTCGTCTGTCCCAAAGTTTGATGGGGGCCAGCATGATTGCTTTGGCAGGGAATCTTTCGCCACTGTGGGATATCGTTACACAACAGGGGACTTTTTCCTTTGTTCCATGGAGAGCAACACGGATAATCCCTAACACGATTACTGAGTTCCCTTTTTTTAGTTTTTTTATCGGTGACCTTCATGCCCATTTTCTCCTCCTGCCATCATTTATTCTTTTTATAATTTGGATATTACCTGCCCCCGGTAATAAAAGGGAAAAGCCGAATGTATGGATTGCAATCGGTGTTTTGAATCTGCTTTTTGCGACAACTATCTGGGGGAATCCGTGGAATATTCCCGTTTTCTTGCTGGTTTTTATTATTTTAAAGGTTTGCAGTGTAACGAAGCTCCCCTGGTGGAGCCTGATACCATCACTTGTATCCTGGCCTGTTCTCTTTGAGGTGCAGGGGCACCCCCTAGTTCTACGGTGGGTTGCTGACCAAAACACCAGCCCTGTGGGGCCTTTTTTGCTGATGTGGGGAATGCCCTTAATTCTTCTGGCGCTATATCTTTTCTCTAAAAAAGGGAGCTTAGAACATGTACAAAGGCGGTGGTACTATTTGTTGCTTGCCATACCTTTTACCTTGCAGTCACTGCCGGGGGGCATTGCGATAACCCTTGCCATTTTCCTATGGATCACTGCTGACAGTGATGATGGGCGCACCTGGCATGCCTTGGCAATCTGTGGCCTTATCCTGCTGGTGGTTCCGGAATGTGTTTATCTCAATGATCTCTATTCTTCCCCATATGAACGTTTAAACACAGTTTTTAAGCTACACTATGCTGCATGGGTACTTTTGCTCTCCGTTTCTTGCTATGCGGTGCTGAGACTTAATGCAAGCCTCCAAAAAGTTTCTCCCAGGAGAGGACCGCTGCTTTTGTCGATTTTGGTGATGTTTTTCTTTGTTTTCCCAGTGTTAGCCATTGAAGAGAGGCTGAGTAATGGCCCAGAGTCTCTTACCTTAAACAGTTTTGAGCCTTTGGAAAAGGCATATCCAATGGATATGGAACTGGTGGCCTGGCTCAATGGGAAAATACAAGCCGGCGATGTCTGCCTGGAATTGCCTGGGAGATCCTATTCCTGGTCCAGTAGGATTTCTGCTTTATCCGGGTGTCCGACGATAATAGGTTGGGAGCAGCACCAGATGCTTTGGAGGCCAGGGAGCAATACCCATGATCGAGCAGTTGATGCCGCATTATTCTATACCACCGAAGATGATACCGTGCGCAAAAAACTCCTTGATAAGTATAAGATTACCTGGGTAATCATTGGTGAACAGGAACAGCAGATTTTCAGCCCCTTTTCATCCTCTTTTCTGGAGGGAGTTCTTTTGAAAATGATGGCTCAAGGAGAGGGTGGTATCTATAGGGTTGATAAAGAGTATACAGGTAAAAGTGAAAACAAAGAGTAAATACAGTTTTCTTTTCCTGGGTGATAAAACGTGAGAAAACAGACTCTACTTAGAACTGTCTTGATTGATGATTGATAAACATGTCGGGCCGTTATGGTACAGAAATCACCCATTTGTTTTTGCCGTAGTGGTGATATCCCTTGGAGTGTGTCTTCGTTTTACCGGTGGAGATTTTGATGATGGTCATCACTTGCACCCAGATGAACGTTTTTTGAATATGGTCGTGGCTGAAATTGAATGGCCGGAAACTCTGACAGCATATTTTGACACTCAACACTCACCTCTGAATCCTGTTAACCATAATAATTACAAGTTTTTCGTTTATGGTACCTTTCCGATATTCCTGGGGAAAGCAATAGGGGATTTAACAGGTACGGGGGACTATAACGGTTTTCTGATGACCGGAAGAATGCTTAGTGCCATAGCAGATACAATCGCTATTGTCCTGGTCTTTCTCTTGTGTCGACGTTTTTTTTCCTATTATACTGGACTTGTAGCAGCAACCCTCTACTCCTGCGCTGTCTTCCCAATCCAAATATCTCATTTTTTTACTGTTGACCCGTTTCTCAATCTCTTCCTTCTCGCAGCTCTTTATTATGTATTGGATTTCTCATGTAAACCAGAAGTGAGGTCCGCTGTACTTACCGGCATCTTCTGGGGATTTGCCATGGCCTCAAAAATAAGCGGGCTCGTTTTTATAGTACCCATTGTGCTTGTCTGTGCTCTTTCTCTTAAAAATCAGGGATTATTCAGGACTGTGCTCCTTGGTACTCTTATTTTGATAGTCGCCGCCTTTTGTTTTCGTCTTTTCAACCCATACGCCTTTTCTGCAGTAAGCTGGTATTCTTTGCATCTGGATGAGCGCTTTCTCGCTAACCTTGCCACCCTTCGGATTCTGGCCGAACCTTTCTCTGGTTTTCCACCATCTCTCCAATGGGCATTGCGTACCCCGGTGTTATTCAGCTTGAAAAACATGGCAAATTGGGGAATCGGTATTCCTTTCTTTGCAACGGCTTTACTGGGACTGGTGCTTCTGGCATATCAAAATGTGTCAAACAAGAAGAAGTGTGTATGGATTGTGATAGCATGGGGAGCAGTGTCTCTTGGACTGGTAGGAGCGCAATCAGCCCAGACAATGCGTTACCTGTTGCCTCTTTATCCTCTGGCTGCCATCTTTGCTGCGTATTGTCTGGTTGCGCTTAGAGACAGATTGGCCATAAAGTTTTTTTCATGTTGGCCAATCGTGTTTGTCGTTGGAACCACCCTCTGCTGGGCATTAGCTTTTTCATCCATTTATAGACAACCCAATACTCGTGTCGAAGCCAGCAGGTGGATTTATGAGAATATACCCGTGGGATCCAGTCTTGCCGTGGAACACTGGGATGATGCACTTCCTCTGTTTCATTCCGATCGTACTCCTGATGAATACAAACTCATCAGTCTTAAGTTGACAGATCCGGACACAATTGAGAAGAAGGACACGTTGGTTACCGGCCTCGAAGAAAGCGATTACATAGTTATTAGCAGTAACCGGCTTTATGGCTCTCTTACAAGGTTAAAGGAAATTTATCCTCTCAGCTACCGATACTATCAGCTTCTCTTTGGCAACCTTTCCGGCTTTTCTCTGGTTGCAGAGTTCATCTCTTCTCCTGAGTTAGGAGGAGTAAGTGTTCCCGATGATACTGCAGAGGAAGCCTTCACAGTTTACGACCATCCCAGGGTCTTGATATTTAAGAAAAATGTTGATTTTTCACCAGACTTTTTAACGCGCGAATTTGAAGCATTGGCGTTACCTCAGCTTAGCCAGAATGTTCCATCTCAGCCCATATCGCCCATTACAAGCTTAGGTTTGGAAAAATTAAGAAAGGCTGAGCTGATCTACCTCTTTCGCTGGATAGTAGTTTTCTGGCTAGTGGGGTTAGCGGGAAAACTCGCGAGCAGGAGGTTTTTTCCCGGAACTGGGTTTCCCGGCAGGAGCGTGGTGGCTTTGGGTGGTACCTTTATATATGCCTTGGGATTACAATTCAATTTGTGGACAAGTAATGCAGGGGTTTTGCTGGCGCTGATCGTTCTTGTATTGATGGCTTTTGGGGCAATATGGCAAGAGGGCTCAGGAGAGTATGAAAAAGAAGATGGCTCACATCACCCTGTTTTCTGGGGTATCTTTTTTCTCTTTCTAATTCTGCGAGCTTGGAATCCAGCAATTTTTTGGGGTGAACGTCCTTTTGACTTTGCACTTCTCAATGCCATGATGAGGACTGAAGCACTTCCACCCTTTGACCCCTGGATGAGCCAACATCCACTCAATTACCATGCCTGGGGGCAGCTCTTTATAGCTTTTTGGGGAAGAGTAGCCCATATTCCTCCCGAATATGTCTATAATTTAGGAGCTGCATTGATTCCGGCTCTTGTCGCAGAGTTAGTTTTCTGGACAGTCCAAAATTTCACCAAAAAAGTTTATCCTGCTGTTGTATGTGTCGTTGTCATGATCTTCTCCGGGAACCTTTCTGCCTGGGTTCTTCATCCCTGGAATAATGGATTTACCTTTCAGGATTTTTGGGAGGCAAGCAGGATTGTGCCTGGAACTATTAATGAGTTCCCTTTTTGGACAGCTCTCTTTGCAGACCTGCATGGCCACTATATAGGCATGGTTTTTTCTGTTCTTTTTTTGGCAGCATGTTCTCTTATGATAACAAATCGCAACCTGCAGTGGCAAATTTCAGCCTTGCAGGGTTTTGCGCTTGGTGCATTGACCTTAACCAATCCATGGGCCCTGCCCGTGTATCTTGTGGCAGGAGTTCTCTTAACGGCCCGCAACAAGGAAGCCGGAGAGTTTTTACCTCCTCTCTTTGCTCTTTGTATCGCTTTTCTTGTTGTCATTCCTTTCTGGAGAGGACAGCAAAGTCTCATTTCAATATCATGGGCCGAGGGGAAAATGTCAGCAGTGCAAATCTGCCTGCTTTTTGGCCCCTTCCTCTTGATCTATATCCTTTATCTCTTGAGGGAGATGAAAGCTTCAATGCTTCAGGCAAGTCTGTTTGCAGGTAGTGTATGTCTTGTTGTCTGGTTTTCTCAAACAGGGGTTGCAGTGGCGTGTATCGTTCTTTTGACTGGAATGTTTTACCTCTGGAAAAAACCTTGCTCACCGCCTCTTCTCTTTCTTCATGTTTTGATGATTACCGGTCTTCTGGTTTTTACGGGTTGTGAATTTTTTACCCTTTGGGATCACATGAACACGATATTTAAATATCATTATGAAATATGGATCCTTTTCTCCATGGCTACAGCACTCATTTCTAAAGAGCTGATTGGTGGGAAAATCTTTTTCAAATGTAATCATTTGCCAGTATTGCTTATTCTGGGGTTGGGGCTGCTCACCCCTGTTTGTGTTCTTATTGCCTGGTGGCAAAATCCCCTGGCAGAGGTGGAAAAAATAACGCTTAACGGCTTTGCATATCTTGAAAAGAACAACCCCGGAGAGGCGTCCTTGGTGCACTGGTTACGCAGGGTAAGACAGCAGCCTGTCATTTCAGAAGCGTTTGGGCCATCCTATGGCGAATACAGCAGGGTTTCATCATTTACCGGTTTGCCAACAGTGATTGGTTGGGAGTATCATGTCTTTCAACATGGCCACCTATGGGAGGAAATAAAGAAAAGGCAGAAGGACCTGCAGAGTTTTTATCAGGACCCTGCTCGCATGCAAGCTGTCATGGATACATATACAATCACATATGGTGTGTTAGGTGAGCTGGAAAAAAAAGCATATGGGCCGGAAGCAGGAGCAGGGTGGAGAGAGGCCGGCTGGTCTCCTCTCTTCAAATCTCACGATGCTGAAGTTTGGGGAAGTACCAGATGAAACTATTTGAATGGTTTGATTCCAACAGTTCCTCTCAGATATCTCCCCCAGAAAAGAGAGTGCATGGTGATTGTGCTTGGCTTGTGGCTCTTCTTGTTGTATCCGCTTTTTTACGCTTTTCATCTTTAGATGCCACTCCCTTTCATCACGATGAATCCATTCATGCTTGGTTTTCCTATCGATTATGGACAGGACATTCATATACATATGATCCCGTTTATCATGGTCCATTTCTCTACTGGACCACGGCTTTGATGTATCAGATTTTCGGTGATAGCGATTTTATAGCCCGCCTCTTACCAGCTTTTTTTTCTTGCTGTTTAGTTCTTCTATGCTGGGCTTTACGATCCGCTTTGGGGAGGATAGGGTGGTTTGTGGCTGCTCTTTTCATGGTTGTTTCGCCGACATTTACGTATTATGGCCGATTTCTCGGTCATGACAATTATGTGGCCTTTTTTACCTTGGCAATAGTCTTCCTTTTTGGTGTGTTTGTCAAAGGAGAAAAAAGATTACCACTTTGTTTACTGGGGATAATTCTTGGTTGCTTCATTGCCACCAAGGCCTGTTTCTACCTGCATATTGGTATCTTTGTGGGGTTTTTCTTTTTCACACTGCTTCTTAATACCTTTGCACCTGAGATGCCACGTGCCAGGATGTTGCAGCATTGGGCAGCCATGGTGAGAAGAAATACGATGAACATTCTCTGGGCAGTGAGCCTCTTTCTTCTTTCCTATATTCTCCTTTACAGTTCATTTTTCAGTAATTGGAAAGGTGTCGTGGATGGTGTGGTTCAAACACTGTCATACTGGGGGGGGCAGCAGGTACAGCCTCGTATTCCCGGTCCTTTTTACTATTATATGCCTCGACTGATAATTCATGAGCCGGTTTTTTATCTGGTGCTGCCGGCTATAATTTGGGCTGGTGCAAGAGCCCTGCGACCCTTTGACCTCTTTCTTGCCTATTGGACTCTTGCGGCTTTTATCGTGTACAGTTTTGCCCAGGAGAAAGTTCCATGGTTGCTCATGCACATTCTTCTTCCAATGAGTCTGCTCAGTGGCCGTTTTGTTCAGGTAGTAATCCAGAAGAAGGGCGTTTTTCCTTGGATGTTCATATTTTTAATGTTCCTGTTTAGCTGGAGCTTACGAGAAAACCTCTGGCTAAGCTTCAGGTCACCACCAGACCAACCACATCTTTTGAAATATATGGCAACTGACGGCGATATACACAACGTGGTAACAAGATTGTCGGCCCAAAAATCATCTCCCCACCAACGAATCGTTTCAGGGAAGGCAACCTGGCCTCTGGCCTGGTACCTGCGGGAAGATGACATTACCTATTCATTAACGCCATCATGGCAAGAATCAGCTGATATTGTGATAGTTGACGCAGAAGAAGCCCTGGTCAGTGAAAATTTTACTGCCGAGACGTATACATTGAACAATTGGTGGCAACCTGATTATGGGCAGTTGCTGTCTTCAGCATTGTACCCGTATGTGGTCAAGAGAACTATTACAGGACTAACAGGTTCCACTAGCTTCCAGATGCTGACTCGTCATGAATAAAAGTTACCAATGGAAATTATATTGGGAACTTGCCCGTCCTGCAGATTACATAAAAAATCTATTTGTTCTCGCCCCCCTCTTTTTTGCTGGAGAAGTATTAATAATTGAAAAACTACGCCTGGGAGGAGTTGCCATCATCGTTTTTTGTCTTCTTTCCTCAAGCTGTTATGCCATCAATGATGTGCTGGATGCTCAATCTGATCGTAACCATCCATTAAAAAAGACACGCCCTGTTGCCTCGGGTCGCTTAAAACCAGGTTTTGCTCTAACGGCTGCCTGTGTCTGGGCGGGCATTGGATTTGCTTTTTCTCTTTCAATTTCATTACAATTTCTGCTGATAGGGGTTTCCTATTTTCTGTTGCAGCTTCTCTATTCTTTTTTTCTGAAACATTGGCCGATATGTGATGTTGCATCAATCTCCATGGGATTTATTTTGCGTGTCATCGCAGGAGGATGTGCAGTGGAGCTGTTTGTGTCGACCTGGCTGATTGGGTGTACCGGTCTGCTGACGCTTTTTTTAGGAATCGGTAAAAGGCTTTGTGAATTGACGATTCTGGAAAATCCAATGGCACACCGGAGGGTATTTAGATATTATACCCCATATATTTTAGAGAAGAGCCTCGGAATTATAGGTTTTCTTACGCTTGCAAGCTACGTTTCATACCTTATTTTTTCTGAAAATGGAGCCATGGGGTATCATCTGGGACTCTTCTCCACACTGCCATTGGTTGCGGCTGGTTTTTACAGGATTTTCACAATATTTCGGTATGATTGTCATGGAGAAGGAATTGTAGAAATAGTAGTGAGAGATACTTTTATCCAACGTATACTAACAGCCTGGGTATGTATTTTTTTTGTAATTCTTTATATATAAGCCTTCCCTTGGGAATCTGCCCCTTTAGCCCGAAGGCCAGCCGATCTTACCTTGCCTGCAGCGTTGCCAAAGCAAGGTGCATAGACTATAGCGCCTTGCTTCGGTCTCGCATCCACAGCAACCTCGGCTGGTGAAGAAATTGGGGCTAGAGGAACCTTTGAAAATGTGATACCCCATGGAACTGATGCTCCCACCGTCGGTGCAGACAGCCTTATTTGCTGTACGAGCTGATATCGCTCATGTTCTTGCGGGTATCCGGGTGGAGCTTGCCACGCTCAATGGCTTCTGCGGTCCACTCCTGGAGCAGGGCGTTTCTAAAAGCGTTTTTCTCCTGTACAAGCTTGTCGAGGTCAACACCTGCAAGCTTTTGAGCTTTTTCTTTTGTGGAGAAATCAGGCGCTTCGAAGTCGAAGACATCGTGTCTGGCGAGAATGGCAACCAGCTGGAGCCGTGCCTGCTGGGCTTTCTCGTTGGCGACACTGAGCAGCCTGAGGGTTTCTTCCGGTGCATGGTAGAAGGAGCCGTGGCTGGCAATGGAATAGTCCCACATCCATTGACCTGAACGGAGAAGTTCAAGCACGTCAGCCATTTCGTCCTCGGTGGCTCCCGACTCCCAGGCCTTGCCCGCTTCCAGGTGTGCCTTGGCAAGATTGTCCATGGCGAATTCCATAAGCTGTTCTTTGCGCTCAAGCTTCCGCTGGACCAGGGCCTTGAACTCAGATTCGGTTTCCTTATGGCAGGTCAGGCACGAGTTGCTGACATTTTCCAGCGGGCTGGCGATATGGTGGTCGGAATATTTTACTGCGCCCTCCTGTTTATAAGGCATGTGGCAGTCTGCGCAGGAAACTCCTCTGCGGGCGTGAATCCCGGTCTGGAAAATCTCGTAGCCCGGGTGCTGTGCCTTGAGCATTGGCGCCTTGCTGATCTTATGGGTCCAGTCCTTGAATCCGTAATTGTTGTAATATACTTCCATATCTTCGGCGCCTAAACCTTCAGCCCAGGGGAAAGTAACAACATTGGCAGTCTGCTCTTTGCCGTCTTTGTCCGTATATTCTGTCGGCAGGAACTAATATTCGGAGTGGCACTGGGCGCAGACCAGCGAACGCATCTCCTGGTGGGTGATGTCCTCCTGCTTTTTCCCGATGGACTCAAGTGCCCGGATGAGATAGGGTCTGGAGATGGCCAGCTGTGAGGTTTGACTGTCATGACAGTCGGCACAGCCTACGGAGTTCGCCATTTCGCTGCCCAGCCTGGCCCATTTTCCCGTGAAAAACTCGTTTTCTCCAACTTCGTCCATTATTCGCGGAACATCGGGAGATTTGCACGTCCAGCAGGCTGTCGGCATGGGACCAGTGTCGGGCCCGACTGGGGCCCCGGTGCGCAGGGTGTTGATATTGGACTGCAGAGCATAGAAATGGCCGCGGGGAGCGTTGTAATCCTTGGCAAACCCATAACCCGCCCAGAGAACGGCAAGTTGCGGCTTTTTTTCGATCAAGTCTGTTATGGTATCATTTTCCTTCGTTTTTTTCCATGAGTCATACTGGCGCGGATAGTATCTTGCCCATTGCTCACTTCGAGATTCGACACCTTCCGTCTTGATGACAGGTGGGGTGTTGAGCGCTTCACGTTCTTCCTGCTTGCCGCTGATGGAGCCTATCATGAATCCCATACCGATAATGGCAGCGATGGACCCAGTCAGTAGTATCTTGTATCCGTTCACAGTCTCCTCCTGTTTTATATTATAATTCCCTGACGCCTAGGTTATCCGGTGTTGATGATAAACTTCTGGCCCTGCCGTGAGGAACGTCCCTGTGGCAGTCCCAACACATTCTTTCGTCGACTTCGCTCGCCTTGAAATCGTGATAGCGCTGTTCATTCTTGACAATGTTCTCGACCAGGCCGGCGTGGCATGATCGGCAGTTTTTCTGGATTCTCTCTGCTCCATCTTCACTCACCTGGATGTTCTGGCCATAGGTGCTGAAAGTGAAAGCAAAT
>JAZBNU010000389.1:0-3986 GCA_036350815.1 Desulfopila sp. | reverse complement strand
TCCCGGCCAAGGAAAAAGCCTGTTTCATGACAGAAACATCGTTAGGAACAACCCTGAGATACTGCTGCAGGGAAAGAAGTGCTTCATTTATCAGGTTATCAAGTACTTCCAGTTCTGCTTTACGTATCAGGTATTTTGGATTTTTGTAATTATTTTCATGCAATATGGCCAATAGCGTGTTGGCTCTTCTAAAATCTTCTAACCTGTAACATGCCTCTGCCAACCTGTATGCCAAATCCAAATTATCTGTATCATTTGCATATAAAATTTCTAAAACACGTATCTCCTGTTCTGTCTTCTGCTGCTCTTCAAGAAGATCTGCCATAGTGAGGAAAATTTCCTCTTTTTTCTGAGTAATAAGTCCCAGGTCCTCCCACAGATAGAATTCCCCGTCATTTTCAACAATTGGAAGATATTGTCGTGCAATCTCACGCCGTATTCTTTTTACTTTTCGCTGAACCACTGAAGCCTCAGAGAAAGCATTGAGGTATTGTTCATAATAAAGTAATGCCCTGTCAGGCTGCTGCATTTCAATAGCGTACAGATCAGCGATCTTCAGAGCCAGGTCTGAGGCAAGTTCATCTTTTTTGTATACTTTAATAAAGTAGGTCAACGCACGTTCAGTATCTCCAGTTTCAAGATAATAGTGTGCCAGCCTCTCAAGAAATGGTAAATAGTCAGGTTGGAACTGAAGATATTGCTCCATATAGGCAGCCGCCTGAGGATAATATCCTGAGGAGTCAAATGACAGAGCTGCCTGTAAAAGATATGTTTCGTTCTCAGGAAAATTACTTGCAAGCTTCTCGTAATAAAACCGTCGCTTATCCTGAAGGTCTAAACTTTTGCTGAGTTCCGCAAGCGTGGAGAGAACCTCCTCTTGAATGCCGTTCCTTTGATAATACTGTTCGAGAAGGAGAAAAGCACTTTTCAGGTTTCCTGTTCCCGTAAATCCTTTTGCCATACCTTGAATCGCGACATCATACCAAGGCCCTGCAGGGTCAGATTCATATATTTGACCGAAATATCTGATTGCCTTACTAAAGTGTTCATTCTGCAGAGCTGATTCTCCGGCAGCAGCAAGGTACTCAAGATTATCAGGCTCATGTTCCAGCAATTCCTCGAGAATCTGGGATGACTCTTTCCATTTTTCTTCTACAATCAAAACCTTACAGTATTCCCACTTCGCTTCAATAATGTTTGGTTTCTCTTCAAACAAGATCAGATAGAGTCGTTTAGCTTCATTCAGTTGATTGTGACGTACCAACTGCCGCGCGGCGTCCCATATATTTTTCCATGTAGGAACTGAAGTGCCTTCATTTTCCACCTCAACCTGCACAGCCATCGGTGGTACGACAGATGAAGGAATTTCCTCGGCATAAACACTGAAATCTCTGCTAATAACAAAAACAAAAGTAAAAAAAGTAAGGTATTTGAATATATTCAAAACAGACATTTTACGAATCTATCGTGACACACCTGTGTAAATTGCATTACCCGCACAAACAGGAGAGATGCATATATCTCTTTGTGCTCCACATTCAGTTTTTTCATATTTCTCTTTTTGAAATACCGGCAGCAACAATTCACTCCCTGTTGTCTCCATTGACCACAATACGTTCTCCATCAAAGAAGTCTATGATATCAGGCATTTCCGATTCGAGATATTTTTTCATTTTCTTCAACAGGTTCACTTCTATCTGGCGCACTCTTTCCCGTGAAATATCAAACTTATCAGCGATATTCTGAAGAGTAAGCGGTTCATCAGTGAGGAGGCGCTTTTCCAGAATCATTTTTTCTTTATTGTTCAGCTTATCTTTTAATAAATCCAGCAGTGCACCTAATCTCACCTGCATTTCTTTGCCGGCTACAGTCGACTCAATATTTGGACCGGAACTCGGAATAAAATTTTTCTGCTCATCTTCGGAGTCGGAACGCACAGGGGATTCTAGAGAAACATCCCAGCTGTCCATTCGCTGGCTCATCTCAACAACTTCCCTTTCCTTGACGTTTAAACGTTGCGCCAGCAACTTGGGCTCAGGATCAAACCCTTGTGCCTCAAGCAGTTTCTTTTCTTTATTCAGTGAGAAAAAAAGTTTCCGTTGGGCCTGTGTAGTTCCAATTTTAACGAGTCTCCAGTTGTCCATTATAAATTTCAGGACGTATGCTCTAATCCAGTATGCAGCATAGTAAGAAAACTTAACACCTCGATAAGGATCGAATTTTTTAGTTGCCTGAACAAGTCCGACATTTCCTTCCTGGATGAGATCCATGAAATTCTGCATCCAATATTTCTGGAAATCCATAGCCACTTTAACAACAAGCCGGAGATTTGATGAGACTAATCGGTAAGCAGCATTTTGATCACCTGTTTCTTTAAACCGTGTTGCAAGCTCATCTGTTTCTTCACGCGACAGAAGTTCATATTGACTTATTTCCTGTAGATAGCGATGCAACGCTGGGTTGCTTAAGGCGGGCAGGTTTTCATCATCCGACATGGAAACAAGCGGATTTTCCATCTCTCCATCAGCATTAATTGTTAAATTTTCTCGTATTTTTCGTTTTGGCATATAACTTTACGGGTTTTCCCCCTCGTTGACATTCAGTTTTCAGAATATATTAAAAAAGTAATGTTTTTCTGGATAAAGCACTCAGACTAACATCAATATCCTACCATAATGGGGACGAAGAGGAAAATTCTATTTTCTTATTCCCATAATTATGATAAGAGTGGAAATTCCCTCACCTGTTTGTCCGCATACGAAATATGTACTATTCAGTCACAATTTTCTCAATACTAGAATGAAAAACATCAGAAATTTCAGCATAATTGCCCACATTGACCATGGCAAATCAACTTTAGCAGACAGAATGATCCAGATGTGTGGTCTCATTTCAGAGAGAGAATTCAAGGATCAGCTTCTCGACAATATGGATATTGAAAGAGAACGCGGCATCACTATAAAAAGCCAGACCATCTGTCTGCCATATACTGCCAAGAATGGCCAGAAATATTACCTCAATCTTGTTGACACCCCAGGGCACGTTGACTTCAGCTATGAAGTCTCCCGTGCCCTTACTTCCTGTGAGGGTGCCCTTTTGTTAATTGATGCCGCCCAGGGCATTGAAGCGCAGACCTTGGCGAATCTGTATCTGGCTATGGAGAATGACCTCGATGTAATTCCAGTCATTAACAAAATTGATCTGCCCTCAGCAGAACCCGAAAGGATTGCCGAACAGATAGAGGAAGATCTTGGCCTTGATCCTGAGTTAATTCAGCTCTGCTCAGCAAAAACCGGCAAAGGAGTCGAAGAGATCTTCGAGGCAATCGTCAACTTTCTTCCACCACCTCAAGGAAACCCCGATGATAACCTGCAGGCCCTCATATTTGATGCCAACTATGATCCTTTTCGTGGAACGATTATATCTTGCAGGATTGTTAACGGGAAAGTAAAAGCCGGAGATATCATTGTTTTCATGTCCAACAACACTACATATCGAGTTGAAGAGGTGGGTCATTATCAAATCGGCAGAAAACCACAGAAAGAGCTGCAGGCCGGACAGGTAGGGTACATAATCGCTGGAATAAAAACAGTCCAGGATACACGCCCTGGAGACACCATTACACTGAAAGCTTCACCGTGCCCGCACCCTCTCCCCGGCTTTAAAGTTGTTCAACAGGTTGTCTTTTCATCAATATATCCAATATCCACTGATGAGTATGAAGCCCTTGGAACCGCGCTGGAAAAGCTACAGCTTAATGATGCAGCTCTGGTTTTCCAGAAAGATTCATCTGTTGCTCTCGGTTTTGGTTTTCGCTGCGGTTTCCTCGGCTTGCTTCATCTTGAGGTCGTTCAGGAACGACTTGAGCGTGAATTTGACATCTCACTGATACTTACTGTACCTTCAGTAAGGTACTTTTTCCATCTTAATGACGACTCTGTCAAAGAGGTTGATAATCCCGCCCATTACCCAGACCCATCTTCAAT
>JAZBNU010000388.1:0-5705 GCA_036350815.1 Desulfopila sp. | reverse complement strand
CGCATTGACGATCTTGAACAGGAGCTCCAGTTTGCAAGAGAAAACCTGCAGGCCACTATTGAAGAGTTGGAAACATCCAACGAGGAGCTGCAGGCCACCAACGAAGAGCTCCTTTCCAGCAACGAAGAGCTCCAGTCTACCAACGAAGAACTGCAATCGACCAACGAAGAACTTTACACCGTAAACGCCGAACATCAGAACAAGATTATCGAACTGACGGAACTGACAAACGATGTAGATAACTTACTGACAAGCTCCCGTATCGGTACACTCATTGTAGATGAAAACCTTGAAATACGAAAATTTTCCCCTGAAATCACCCATGTCTTTAATATCCTGGAAAAAGATATCGGTCGACCCTTTTCCCACATCTCTCATCTTTTCCTTGAGTTTGACCCCGTAGCCACTGTAGAGGAGGTACAGCAGAGCAACAGGAGCGTGGAAAAGGAAGTGCAGACCCGGGACGGCAAAAGCTACCTGGCACGAATACTGCCCTATCATATCGGCCCTCGAGTCTATTCCGGCGTAGTTCTTACCTTTGTCGACATAACGGAACTCTCCCAGGTCAGACACACTCTGGCAACCAGTGACATAATGGCACAACACATCAAAGAAAATATTCCCGCAGGTTTACTTGTCTACCAGAAGTCAGGCAAGGAAAGCCTGACTCTTATTGACAGTAACGCCGAAGCAGAAAAGCTCACGGGTATTTCCATGGAAAAACATGGTGGCCAAACTCTGCAGAAAACATGGCCTGAAGCAGCAGACGTCGCAACTTTAAAGAAATTTATTAACAATGGCAAAACCGGCACAGTCTGTGTTCTTGACGATGTCCCTTTTGCCGAGGGATCACTCAAGGCAATATTTCACGTGCACGCTTTTCGTCTTCCTGGAAACAAAATTGCAATAAGCTTTGAAGATCATACCAAAAAATTCCATTACGAACAGCGTCTGCGGAGAAGCAGCACCCGTTTTCCTCTGCTTCTTGAAGCAACCGACCTGTTATGGTGGGAATGGGTTATCCCCGAAGACGCTGCGGTACCAAGCAAACCGCTGACTCAGCTTATTGGCAAAGATTCAGAGCAGAAATGGAACACTCTCGACTTCTGGTCAAAAATAATCCATCCGGAAGATCTAGACCGAGTTCTTTTTCAACGAAAAAAATTCATCCATGAGGCAGACAATCAATACACTGTTTCTTATCGTCTGCTGAACAGCCAGAGGAAATACATTGACGTGGAAGAGCGTGGTGAAATATCGGGATGGGATGAGCAGGCCTGGCCGACGCACTTCATCGGAGTTCTGAGCCCCAGTACACCGCCTCAGGAACCAGAAAAAACTCATTGAAAAACCTTTACCATACAAATTATGGAAGAGAAGAAGAATACCATCAGTGATGCATTACGGGAAAAAGCAGAATCACTTTTAAAGCAGCTGCCCGAAGAAAAGTCACGCGATACTCATTCGGACATTATGAAGGTCCTTCATGAGCTCCACGTTCATCAGATTGAACTGGAGCTGCAGAATGAGGAACTGCAGAGGGCCCACAATGCCCTTGAAAAAAGCCGCTCAAACTATATGCGTCTCTACCACGACGCACCTGTGGGCTATATTGTTCTTGATCAATCCGGCATCACCCGCAAGGTCAACCAGACGTTTGCCCAGATGCTGGGCGCCGAACCGGAAACCATAAGCGGTACGCCTTTTGCTGATTTTCTCGTAGGCGAAGACAGGGCAATCTTCCGGGCACGTCTGAAAGCATTCTACAGAAACCCCATCGATAAACAGATTGATGTACGCCTGGCTCGCAGCGGTACACCTTTCCATGTAAGCCTTCGCGCTATCATCAATGAAGACCTGCCCCCTTCCATATCCGGAAGCTCCAACGAACTCCTGGTAACCGTGACGGATATCAGCGAAAGGCACCGGTACCAGACGGCGCTGGAAGAAAAAACTAAAGAGCTTGAAGACATACTCAGCAGTATTTCTGACGGCTTTATCTCCCTTGATACGCAATTAAAAATCCACTATTTCAATAATGCGGCGGAACAGCTCCTGAGGATCAAACGTCATGAAGTTCTTGACCGTTATCTCTTTGACGCTTTTCCCTTCGCCAGAGGGTCCGAGTTTGAAACATGGTTTCAAAAAGCTCTGCATAGCGGTGAAGTTCAGCATTTTGAAACCCACTTCGATCAAACGCCTCATAACGAATGGTTTGAAGTTTCAGCCTATCCATACGGTGATGGGTTAAGTGTCTTTTTTCGTATAATTACAGAACGTAAGCTTGCCGAAAATGCTTTACGGCAAAGCGAAGAACGCTTTCGCAGTTATATCGAACATTCACCCTACGGCGTCTTTGTCACCACCAGCGAGGGTGATTTCCAAAAAGTGAATCCGGCTTTTTGTACTATGACCGGTCTCAGTGTCGATGAATTGCGTGGTCTAAATATAAACAAAATATTTCTCCCCGAACTCTTTCCCGAAAATGTTTCCAGACCAAAACAATTTCAGAGAGAAGTCCGCTATATCAACTGCGATGGAAAAATCGGCTGGGCATCTCTTTCGACTGTCAAAATAGACCAGAACAAATTCCTCAGCTTTGTAGAGGAAATCAGTGAGCGCAAAAACATCCAGAGAGAACTGCTGGAATCACAACGCGCCCTTTCTCTGTATAACAAGATCGCCACCACATTTCTTGTCTCCAGGGATGAAGACCTCTTTCATAACGTTCTCGATTTACTTCTCGACTCTTTCTCTTGCGAGTTCGGCTATGTCGGCTATATAAACGACGCCGGGGACCTGGTCTGTCCCACTATGACCCGAGATATCTGGGAAAAATGCAGTTTGGATAATAAAGACATCGTTTTTCGAAAAAAAGACTGGGCCGGTCTCTGGGGGCAGTCCCTTCTCGAAGAAAGGCCTCTGGTTGCCAACGAAAATCTCGCAGCCCCCACTGGTCATATTGCCTTGCACAATGCACTTGCCGTCCCTGTCATGCATCACAGCAGGGTCATTGGTCAGTTCGTGCTGGCAAATAAAGAAGACGGCTTCAGTGAGGCTGATCTCAACTTACTTGAAAGTACAGCCAAACAGACAGCTCCCATTCTGCAGTCACTCCTTGACAGAATCCAGCAGGAGAAGCTGCAAAAAAGACTTGATATAGTAAATCGTCAACTTGACAAGGTGGAGAGCCTGAACCGTATGGCAGCGGCCATAGCCCATAACTACAACAACCTTCTCACTATCATAATGGGAGGCATTGAGCTGGCGATTGAGGATCTCCCCGAACACTATCACGACACCCGTCGGCACCTCAAGGATGCTCTGCAGGCCTCAAGACATGGCGCTAATATTGGAGGTATGCTGCTTACCTACCTTGGACATGCCATGAAGGATGAAAAACCACTCGACCTGGGCCGATTAACCTCAGAAAGCATTGCTAATTTTTCCCACGAAAAACGCTGGGAAGTCGAAATACACACACACCTCCCTGAGGAAAGTGTCATTGTTTCCGCAGACTCACAACTTATTGAAAAAATGCTCTATAATTTTCTCATCAACAGCGCGGAGGCCATGGAGAATGGAGGCGGTACAATCTCTGTGAAAGTTGACTCTGCCGTACCTGCGGAAATTGAAACGCAAAACCGTTTTCCTGTTGAGTGGCAGGCACAGGTCGATCATTATGCCCGCCTCACCATACGTGATGACGGCTGCGGCATCGATCAAGTCAACATAAAAAAACTTTTCGATCCCTTCTATTCCGAAAAATTCACCGGACGAGGGATGGGGCTTGCCACGGTCCTCGGCGTTGTCAAGATCTACAAAGGTGCGATAACTGTCGAAAGCACAAGGAATCAGGGCAGCACCTTCCGTATATATCTGCCGCTTCTTCACCAGGAAGATACGTGAACAGGCCATCAGCTTAACGCTGTTGCCTGCTGTTCGCCCTGAAAACAGCAATTTTTTCAAACGGGAGCACTCAATGCAGCATTTTGACGCCATAGTTATCGGAACTGGAACTGCAGGGCAGACCGCAGCGGCTGATCTCGCCGCAGCAGGTTATGAAGTAGCCATCGCCGAAAACAGTCCAACTCCGGGAGGGGTTTGCGCCCTGCGCGGGTGCCAGGCGAAAAAATGGTTTTATGAGGCGGCCGAGACCGTTGCCCGCAGTAGACATCTGCTCGGTAGAGGGATACTGAAAGAACCACAGGTAAGCTGGAAGCAAATCGTGTCGGAAAAAAACAGCTTCACCGAAAAAATCCCTCAAGGCACCAGAGATAGCCTGCAGGGTAATGAGATTACCTACCTTGAAGGTCTCGCCCGATTTGTTGATAAAAATACTCTACAGGTGGGTGCATCCTCCTATACGGCACGCTATATCATTATTGCCACTGGAGCAGTCCCAAGAAATCTCTCTTTTCCCGGTGCTGAGTTTCTCGCCACAAGCGACGACTTCCTTGACCTCCCGACACTGCCGCAGCGTATTGCCTTTCTCGGCGGAGGATTCATTTCTTTTGAGTTTGCTCACTTTGCGGCCCGTCTGGGGTGTGATGGAGGCAATGTTCATATTCTGGAGGCAGGCGAACGGCCCCTCGGGCCTTTTGATAAAGACCTGGTTCTGCAACTGGTTGCCGCATCTCAGTCCGACGGTATTAATATTCTTACCAAAGTCGATGTCACGTCCATCGAAAAAAGGGAAAAGGGTTGTATTGTTCATTTTTCTTCAGGCGATTTTCTCGAGGTGGATCTGGTGGTCAACGGCACCGGACGCATCGCCAATATAGCCTCTCTGCAGCTCGACAAGGCTGGAATTAAGGCGACCGAAAAAGGGATCAACGTCGATCATGCCATGAGAACATCCAACCCATTTGTTTATGCCGTGGGTGATTGTGCTCAAAGCATTATGCTTGCAAGGGTTGCCGACATGGAGGGCCACATTGCTGCGCAGGCTGTCTCTGCACAGGATGAAAACAAAGAGATGCCTGCCATCGACTACAGTGAAGTTCCTGCCGTACTCTTCACCTACCCGCAGCTGGGAATGGTGGGAAAAACAGAGGAACAGCTGCAGCAGGAAAACATCAGATACTGGAAAAGCTACGACACCCGACTGAGTTGGCCGACATACCGCCGGATCGGAATGAAACATGCCGCCTACAAGATACTGATTGATGAAAATAGCCACATTTTAGGGGCCCATTTTCTTGGCGACAACACCACAGGGCTACTTAACACCTTTAAACAGGCAATGCTCGACAGAACTCCTCTCAACACCCTGCATCGGAACAACATAATGTCCCCCTATCCCTCACGTGAGAGTGATATCCTCTATATGCTCGCTCCTCTACTGGACTAGCCTGAATACGGGAGACAGATTTATTTACACAAAACAATGTGAAAAAAGGTAAGCGCAGACTCCGATCTTTCTCCCTAACCAAGAGATCACAGCTGAGTATTATACGTAATCAGAATAAAATATTGATCGATTCAAGTATTAACCCTATTTGAAGCGCGATGCGGCTGAACGAAGAGCTTCGCTCATTGAGTCAAGAGCGAGATCCACACCCGACTTGAAGTCCTCCCAGGCGTCTTCGCCAGACTGCTGCACTTTTCGAATCTTTTCCTCCATCTGGTGCCGTTTACTTTTCAACTCGGCTATCTGCTCATAAAACTCAGCTCGTGATTCCATCTCAAGCAGAGCGGCTTGG
>JAZBNU010000387.1:0-8447 GCA_036350815.1 Desulfopila sp. | reverse complement strand
GTGGAAGCGGTTCGTCAAAGCGATAAAATGCTGCCGGTTTTCTGCCCGTTTGTGCGGCAGGATACCGGCTGTCGAGCAGTTTCTCCCACTCTGTCTGAGTATCAAGATACTGCTTTTGGGAGAGCTCCTGACTGCCTTGAATTATGCTGTAAAAATACTCGAGTGCCTGACGACCGGCATGCATGAATGACTCGATTTCCTGGAGGATATCACTACCTGCAGGGTCAAGGCGGGCAGGCAGCAGAATATCGGCGATATGCTCAGGCAGTCGGCTGAGCTTTTTTTCATGGTTTTCGAAAAGTATATCGGCAACCTCCTCTCTGCTTGTCGACCAGACCGGAACGGACGGCAGGACAGAATTTTGGGTGAAGTGGAACCAGGCACGCAGTCTCTTTTGCACCGACTCGAACCGAGGCCGGTTGAGTTTTGCTGTAACTCTGCCGAGATCGTGCTGAAGTGCTGCAATTTCCGTATCCTCATCACTGCCTTTGAGGCTGTTGAAAATATCCGCCTCGCTGTCCTCCAGAAAAGCAAGTTCACAGGCTACGTCCTCTTCTTCACCATCAAGGATTTCGGCGATTGCCAATACCAGCCTGGCCTGCCAGAGGCTGTTTATTCTCTCCTGGTCATTTTTGTCACTCTGACGACCAAGGAGCGAAGAGAGAATCTGCCCGCGACTTTCATTTTCGTTTGTTTTTTTCTCTGACAGGGAGGCAAGGGTTATATGGCTGAGCTGCGCAGCATAATCGTCCTTTCTATTTTTGATATCGTTTATTAAATAGAGAAAGCGTTCTTTGTCACCGGCCAGAGGATGAGGAGTATGCCCTTGACAGAATGCACTATCCATGAAAGTATCCTGGAGTCGCCCCGAAGGGGCATCCTGTTTTTCCAGCAGCTGGACAATGTTCACTCTGGAAAAAAAGAGGAAGAGAGGCAGCTGTCTGTCGGAAAGAAGAGCTGTGTCAGGAAAATACAGAGTTTCGAGTGTGTTCATATGGGGAATATCAAGGAAAAGATTACGTTTTATTTGAGTGCGATACTTTATCTTCTATTCAATCTGCGCCTGGGGTCTACCGCACTGGAGAGCGTCAAAGCAACGTTCTGGCAGCTTGCTCAGACAGCGCCTTTTGTTATCGGCCTTACCTGGGTAATAGTCGCATTCCTCCAATATATGGCAAATGGTCAGAAAATGCCATGGGATAGAAGGCTGAGAATATTTTTTGCCATTGGCATCATGGCCGGACTGTTATACGGCATTTATGAGTATGCCGGTGTCAGTCCATCATAACCATGTCGACTGGCACTGCAGGCAGCAAAGCAAGGTGGATACCTTGCTGACGAAATACTTCTGCGGATTCGGGCATAGTAAGGAGTGACCATGTTTTTTCTCCATGCTTCAAACAAGACGGAAAATCTTTTGCTGCACATGGCAAAAGTGATCGAAGCGCTGCCGCCCGACTCAATCTTTGAGAGCGAATACATTCTTATCCAGAGCCAGGGAATGGAGAGAATGATTTCGCAGTACATGGCCTCTTATTTTACCGTCTGGTGCAATTATCGTTTTCTTCTGCCGGTTACGTTTCTTCGGGATATTGCCGCCAGGCTGGGCCTGGAAATAACCCCTGACGCCTATGACCGGAGCACCTTATGCTGGCGTCTTGAGAAGGAACTGCGTCACGTTGATGATTGTGATCCTTTGCGTCATTACCTTCAGGGAGACCAGGTTGAAGTAAAGCGTTTTCAGTTGGCATGGCAACTGGCTAATATTTTTGACCAGTATCAGCTGATGCGTCCGTTCATGCTGCGATCATGGCAGAGTGGCACAACTGTTGGGACAAGCAGTGCTGAAAAATGGCAGATGCTGTTATGGAATCGCTTGACCTCCACAGAATCAGGAGATCGGCATAGAGGAGAGCTGCTTCACGAAGTGACTGCCGCTTTACATGAGGCAGCACATACAAAGCCGGCCCTTTTTTCTCTGCCGCGACGCATCTCTGTCTTCGGTATCCATATACTTCCCCCGTTTTTTCTTGACTGTCTCCGCAGTCTTGCAGAGCACTGCGATGTACATCTGTTTCTTCTCAGCCCCTGCCGCAAATACTGGGGGGATATGGATCGTAGAAACGAGCTGCGGGCTGCATATCAGGATGCTGCCGCGCATCATCCTCTGCTGGCCTCCCTGGGGAAACAGGGGAGGGATTTTCAGGAGCTGCTTCTCGAAAAAATTGATATTGAAAAAGAATTTGTCAGCTATGAAGACCCGCTGGAAAACGGGCAGGGTACGCTGTTGCAGAGACTGCAGTCAGATCTTCTTCGCGGTGCTTTGCCTGACAGCACTCAGGGTGGTTGTGACAATGGCGGAGAAAACCTCGGGGATGGTTCTTTGCGCTGTGTATCCTGTCATTCCAAAAAACGGGAACTTGAGGTTCTCAGGGATCATATTCTCCATATCCTCGATTGCGACCATGAGATGCAGTTGTCCGATATTGTTGTGATGGCGCCGGATATTCAGCAGTATGCTGCTTATATTCCCGCAATATTTGACGATATTCAGCACTCTATTGCCGACAGGAGCCTGTCCCACAGAAACCGGTATGTCGCTGTCTTTCAAGAATTTCTTGAAGTTTTTTCCGGTCGTTTCGGATGGTCTGAGGTTCTTGATCTCCTGGAAAAGAAAGAGGTATTTCCCCAATTTGGTTTGCGTTCGTCAGACTTTGAGCGATTGCGTCACTGGGTTGTCAGTTCCGGTATCCGCTGGGGACTGTCACCCAGATTAACTGAGCAAGAAGGAAGGAGTTGTCCTGAAAACAGCTGGCAAAGCGGTCTCGAACGTCTTCTGATGGGCTATGCCATAGATGTTGAAGAAGAGGTGGCTGGAGTCTTTCCTTTCAGTGATATCGAAGGCGGTGAAGCGAAAATCCTTGGTGGCCTGTGCCGCTTTATCGCTCTCCTGGAGGATGCGCGTGCCAGCTTCAGTTCCAGCCACACCCTGGAGAGATGGTTTCTTCTGCTGCAGCAGTATGGTGAACTCCTATTTGCTCATGGGGATGATAAAAACCTGCATGAGTTTTATGAAATCCTGCGCCAGCTAGTGACACATGCCGAGTTTCATGACGGTCTGGTTTGTTTCGAAGTCGTGCGCAAATGGCTGCAGAATTCTTCTGTTGAGTCCAGGTCGGCAAGCGGTTTTCTGAAAGGACAGCTCACCTTCTGTTCTATGCTGCCCATGCGTTCGATACCATTTAAAGCCGTCTGCCTTCTTGGCATGAATTACGGCGTTTTTCCTGCAAGCGACCCCGTTGTCACCTTTGATCTGATGAAAAACAACCCCTTACCAGGGGATCGCTCATTACGTGCTGATGACCGGTACCAGTTTCTCGAGGTTCTGCTGGCCGCCAGGCAGTCGCTGTATATCAGTTATATTGGGCAATCGCTGCAGAATAATGATTCTATACCGCCATCGGTGGCAGTAACTGAGCTGCTGGAAATGCTGGAGAATTATGGCCTCAGCGGCCTGGTTGAAGTACATCCCCTGCATAGCTTCAGCCGCCGGTATTTCAGCGGAGCAGAACGGTTATTCAGTTACAGCGAACATGATTTTCTCCTAGCTAGAGGGAGAGAAGAGCACGAGGAGCAGCAACAACAGCACTGGTGGACCGGACGTATACCGAGAAGTGAATGTACTTCTGTTGATGTTGCCGATCTGTTCAGATTTTTCTGGCATCCGCAGCAGTATTTTCTCCAGCGGTGCATGGGTGTCGCACTGATGAGGGAAGAGAGATCCCCTGAGGAAAGTGAGATATTTCACTCTTCCGGATTGCAGAAATACCTTGTAGATGAACTGCTCTATCAAAAAATTATTTCAGCTGAAGTGGTTCTCCACCTCCAGAAGCGATTACGATTCGACGGTCTCTGGCCGCTGGGAACACCTGGAGATGTATTCTTCGAGGAGAAACACAAAGAAATGCAAACCTTTGCCGCTCGCGTCCTGATGGAAAATATGGGGGAGAGACTAGCCGATATCGTGGTGGAAAAAAAGGTTGGTCCCTATCATCTCAGCGGCACTCTGGGGAACAGGTTTGAGGGTGGCCTGATGTCAATGCGCTATGCGGATCTGCAGGGCAAAGATCTCCTGGGAGGGTGGCTTATGTTTCTTCTTGGTTCGCTCTATGATATCCCTGTTGCCAAAATTGTGATGAAAAACATGCGTGTTGTCTTTGAGGCTGGAGTGTCTCAGGGCCCTTCGCTGCTAGAGCTTGTAGAACTTTATTGTCAGGGGAAAGAAAAACCCTGCAGGCTTCTTCTCGGGGCGGCGATGGACTACTGCGGACAGCAGAGAAAGACGAGGAGCAGGGTGTCTCCTTTGCAGAAAGCCCGGGCAGCCCTTGCAGCAAGCCTGGAAAACGGTTATGACCCTGCCTGGACACTTCTCTATGGTGACAGCGCAGTGGAGGCGACCGTTAATGGGGATTTTGTCGCTTTGAGTGAAAAAATTCTCTGCCCTCTGTGGAGCAGTATTTCATGAGCAATGAGAAACAGATATTTGATGCGGCGGCAGGCAGTCTTCACCGGACGGTCAACCTGATTGAGGCCAGTGCAGGGACAGGAAAGACATATGCCATTGCCATGCTTGTCCTGCGCCTGATAACTGAGTTTTCTCTGAAGATTGACTCTATTCTTCTCGTGACCTTTACCCGTGCCGCCACTGAAGAGCTGGCTGAAAGAATACGTGTGCGTCTCACCGAGGCTCGGGACCTGCTTGCAGGTGCGTCTTGCAGTGAAGATATCACTCTGCAGAGCTGGGCTGATAACGTGGAGCAACGGTCTGAGGCTCTTCTTAAAATAGAGAACGCGCTGCTGGATATCGATCGTGCTTCCGTTTTCACCATTCACGGTTTTTGCCAGAGAATGTTGAAAGAACTGGCTTTGGAGAGTGGACAGCTTTTCGACGTCGAACTGCAGCCGGATGCCGAGACAGTCCGCCTGGAAGCGGCTCAGGATTTCTGGCGGGAACATATCTATTTTCTCCCTCGACGCCACTGCGGGGTCGTACTGCGCAGTTTCCCCACCCCGGGGGATCTCTATGCTTCTGTGGCTCCCGTTACAGCAAATTGTCGGAGAATTGAGCCGGAAGTTGAGGATCTGGAAAAAGTATTTTCTGCATTTGATGTTGCATTCACTGCAATGGCAGACTGGTGGCAAAAAAGAGGTGATACGCTGCTTGAATCTCTCGGCATGCTGATAACAGAAGGGAAGGTGAAAAAAGAGTTTGTCGATACCTTTTCCACCTGGAGCCAATCTCTTGATGAATATTTTCAGGAGCAGAGTTTTCTTTTGCCCCTGAATCTGGAGTGGCTGGAGAGCAGGGCTTTTGTATCGCTTCTTAACGGAACAAAACTCCGCGGCAATGCCAAAGCGCAGACCCTTGATGCATTGGCCCTGCCGGATGTTGAGCTATCAGCTTTCATTGCGGCAGGCAGCGCCCTGCTGCTGCAGATCAGGCGGCGCTTTGCCTCGTACCTGCTGGAAGAGACGGAAAAACGGCTGCAGCGCAAAAGTGCCATGTCCTACGATGATCTTATTGTTCGTCTCCACCGGGCGGTACATGAGGGAAAAAATCTGGTGCAGGTTATACGGCAGCGCTATGATGCAGCCCTGATTGACGAATTTCAGGATACCGATGGGCTGCAGTGGGGCATATTCAATACCATCTTTGGCGGAGGTGAGCATTTTCTCTACCTGATAGGCGATCCCAAGCAGGCCATATATGGTTTCCGAGGGGCTGATATTTATTCTTACTTCAAAGCGAAACACCAGGCTGAGCACCATCTCACCCTGCAGCGGAATTATCGGTCTCATCCCGGGTTGGTTGCGGCGGTCAATGATCTTTTTCAATCACGTCGTGATCCCTTTTTCTTCGATCCCGCCAAGCTCGACTTCTCGCCTGTTGAAGCAGCGCGCGGGGCGGAAGACGGCTTCCTTGCCAATGATATTCACAGTCCAGCCAATATGATATACTGCTCCCTGCCTCCGTGTCCCGACACTTCCTCTGGCCAGTGGAGTTCCGGTAAAGCGTCGACGGCTATTATGGCTGATGTTTCCCGGGAAATAGTCTCCCTTTTGAACAGCAGGGTCATGTTGCATACAGCAGATAGTGTGCGGCCGCTTCAGCCCGGAGATATAGCAATTCTGGTACGCACCAACAGACAGGCTGAAGAGTTTCGCCACACCCTTGCCGGAGCAAAACTGCCCGCGGTGGTGTCAAGTAAAATATCGGTTTACAGTACCGAGGAGTGCCGGGAGCTGTATCAGGTGCTGCAGGCCCTGGCGGAGCCGGGGGATATAGACCTGCTTAAAAAGGCTATGACGGTCAAATGGTTCGGGCTGAACGGAGATGAACTGTACCGCATCTGGCAGGACCCTGAAAGGTTTGACGCCTTCCAGGCCAGATTCCAGAATTATACTGAGATCTGGTTGAACAGAGGGGTCCTGGCAATGATGAGAAAGGTTCTCCAGCAGGAAGATATTCTCCGTGTTCTTCGCGGCAAGGAGGGAGGAGAGAGAAAAATAGCCAACATCGAGCATCTGCTGGAACTGCTTCAGGATGAAGAAGCTGATTCTCTTCCAGGTCCTCTGCAGTTGCTTCAATGGCTGCAGCGCAATATGAACAATGAAACAGGAGAAAACGAACTTCGCCTGGAAAGTGATGACGAGGCTGTACGTCTTGTCACCATGCATGGCTGCAAGGGACTGGAGTATCCGGTTGTTTTCTGCCCTTTTCTCTGGTATCGCCGCATAGCGCCATTACAGGAGAAGTATCGCCTTCGTTGTCATGAGGACGGTGATGTTCTTCTTGATCTGGGCTCGGAGCACTTTGAAGAACGTCGCCAACAGGCAATGGATGAGGAGATGGCCGAGGAAATGCGCCTTCTTTATGTTGCCGTTACCCGTGCTAAATACAAATGCTATACATTCTGGTGTGATACCGCTGGGCGTATAAATGGCCCGGCTGATTCCTTTGACTCCGGGCTGGGATATCTCCTTTTTCCAGACGGAAGGGTTGCTTATGAGGAACAGGAGGAGCGCCTGAACCATTTCTGCTCTAGAGCTGAAACGGCACATATGGTGGTCAATCCGGAAAGTGCAGGAGAAAAATACACAGATTCCCGCCAGGACGGAATGTCCACCCTTGCCTGTATGCGACTTCAACGATCGTCTTTTCATACCAATAGACAGATGACCAGCTACTCAGCTTTGGCTGCAGGGAGTGATTTCCCTTCTTTCATACCGACAGGGGTGGGAGCAGGTTCTCTCCCTGAAGGAATAGCCTATGCCGCACTTCCGTCAGGGGCGGGTTTTGGCAATCTTGTACATGATATATTTGAGGAACTGCCTTTTGCCGAACTCCGCACTCCTCAAAATCATCGCAACCAGGTGAAGGAATTATGCCGAAAACATGGGCTTGAACTTAATATTGCACTGCTGGAGGATATGCTGCAGAACGTGGTTACTGCGCCTCTGCCGCAAAACACGGATGCAGGCGGGGCATCGTTTGCGCTTGCAGATATAAATCAAAGCAGATGCCTCAAGGAAACTCCATTCTATTATCATCTAAAAAATGGTGATACGCAACGACTGAGCGATATTCTTGCCGAGGAGGAAACCGTCCTCCCTCTTGCAGAGAAAAACTTCAGCGGCTTTTTAACCGGTTTTGTCGACCTGCTCTTCCAGTATGGTGAGTCCTTTTACATTGTTGACTATAAAACGAATTACCTCGGAGACCAGCCTGAGGATTACCGGGGAACCAGGTTGGTTGAGGCTATGGCTTCGCATAATTATGGATTGCAGTTATGGTTGTACTCAGTGGTGCTGCATCGTCATCTGCAGAATGTTGTGCCGGAGTATGATCATAGTCGTCACTTTGGAGGTGTCTTTTATCTTTTTGTGCGCGGCATGGCCGCAAGTCAGGATGGGATCTATTATCACAAACCGGCATTGCAGAAGCTGGAAAGATTGAGTGCGCTCTCTGAGAAGAATCAGGTGAAATAGCACTGTGGCGTACTTTTTAAAAATACTCATACAGGGTCATGACTGAATTACAGGAAAACCTTCTTGGCATACATCTCAGCGCGATGCTTGTGCAAAAATCCGGCCTTTCAGGCTATGACAGAGAACGATTCAGTTTGCTGATCCAGTCTCTGGTCGCCGCTCTTGATGAGGGAAACAGCTGTCTTCCTGTCGACAGGGAGGATGAAGTGATTCTCCGGCGGACATCCCTGGTGTCAAATGGGGAAAAGACCCCCCTGGTTCTTTCTGGTGCCTGCCTCTACCTGCACAGATACTATCACTATGAGCAGCAGTTGGCGTATGCCATACGACAATTGGCCGATAGAGAAGTAGAACAACTGGAATGCGGCCAGTTCCTTGATACAGCCTTCGGTGTTGCC
>JAZBNU010000386.1:0-2559 GCA_036350815.1 Desulfopila sp. | reverse complement strand
TGGGAATTCGCAACCTTCTCTGTCTCTCCGGAGATCATCAGAAATTCGGTGATGATCCCAAGGCCAAAAACGTTTTTGACATTGATTCCATGCAACTCATCTATCTTGCCCGCACCATGCGTGATGACGGAGTCTTCCCCTCAGGCGATAAACTTGAAGGAGCTCCCAGATTTTTTATAGGGTGCGCAGTCAACCCTTTTGCAGATCCCTACGAAATCAGAGTTCCTCGTCTCAAAATGAAAGTCGAGGCCGGAGCCGATTTTGTCCAGACCCAGTGCATCTACAACATGGCCACCTTCAAACGATATATGGAAGATGCCAAAAAAGAAGGACTTCACGAAAAGGTAAAGATTCTCGCAGGAGTAACGCCTTTGAAGTCAGCAGGAATGGCTAAATTCATGAACAAATTTGTTGCCGGTATCGATATTCCTGATGATATCATTAAACGTGTTGCTGATGAGCCAAAGGAAAAACAGGCGGCGAAGGGTATCGAGATATGTATTGAACAGATACGAGAATTACAGGAAATGGAAGGCATAGCAGGTGTACATGTTATGGCCATCGAGTGGGAGGAAAAACTTAACGAAATAATCGGCGGTGCCGGTCTGCTTCCGCGTCCAACCGTTGCATAAAGAGCAGTTTACTTATAGCGCACTATTAATGGAGGATATCTATGTCAGAGAAGAAAAAAATCCTGCTGGTTGACGACGACCCTGATTTTGTAGAAGCTGTAAAAGTTATCGTTGAAAAAGGCGGTTACGACGTAAAAGTCGCCTATGACGGCCAGGAAGGCCTGGAAGCCGTGGCAGAAGAAAAACCCGACCTCATTGTACTGGATGTAATGATGCCGGTCATGAATGGCCATGAAGCCTGCGCCAAGCTGAAAAAAAATAAGGAAACTGCTGAAATTCCGATTATTCTTTTGACAGCGGTTGCAGACAGGGTCACCACCAGCACCTACACTCACCGCGACATGCTGGAGAGTGAGGCGGATGACTATATTCCCAAGCCGGTAGAACCCAAAGAACTTCTGGAGCTTATTAAAAACTGGGTAAAAAAGTAGCGCGGGAAAAAGAAATACCACTTTTTATTTGCGGATTTCCCTGCATGCCGCTCTACAGAATTCGTTGATATAAAATTGCAGCACCAAGCCCGATGCTCCTTGATGTTACATTGTTTCGAGGCTTGTGCTGCACTCCCCTCTTCACCGGAAAAAGCGCCATGGATGCCATCAAGATACTTATTGTCGACGATGAAAAAGTAATCCGCGAAGGAGTAGAACGAGCCCTGTCGGGTAGAGGGTACGAAATCGCCAAGGCAGAAACCGGCGAACGCGGCATAGAAATGATCAAGGAGGACACCTTTCATATTGTTCTCCTTGACCTGATGATGCCTGGCATTGATGGTTTTGGCGTGCTAGAATGGATAAAAGAGCACCAGCCGCAGATTCAGGTTATCGTCATCACCGGTTTCGCCACCGTTTCAAAAGCGGTTTCAGCTATGAAACAAGGTGCCTTTGATTTTGTCGGAAAACCCTTCACCCCCGATTACATCCGTATTGTCATTGACCGGGCCATTGAAAAGATCTCTCTTCGCGCGGAAACCAAAAAACTGCGTCACGAGAGATCACTCAGCCTGGAGGCAATCCAAAGAGAGCAAAGCAGGCTTAAAACGGTATTCAGCTGCATGGTTGAAGCAGTGATAATTACTGACACCGAGGGCATTGTTGTACACCACAATCCCGCTGCCATCAAACTCCTCGAAATTCAGACGGACCCTGTAGTAGGCAAGCCGCTTTCCGCCTCAATCCAGGATATCAACGCTGTAAATATGGTAAAGGAAGCAATTTCAGATGCTATTGTCGTCACCCGGGAATTTGTTCCAGGATCTATTTCGAGAAAATTTCTGCGGGGCCATTGCTCACCGGTAAAATCTAAAACCGGCAAGGTTCTTGGCTCCGTGATTACCTTCGAAGATATTTCAACCCAGAAACAGATAGATCAAATGAAATCTGATTTTGTTGCCATGGTTGCCCACGAACTTAAATCCCCCCTGGCCTCCATAGAACAGATGATCTATGCTCTACAGACAAATTGCGAATACGAGGCAATCAGCTCCTGCAATACTCTGCATTCGCGCATGACGGTTCGCACCAAAGACCTGCTTCGCCTGATCGACAATCTCCTGAACCTCTCCAAACTGGAAAGCGGAACCGTCGTCTTCAATCTCGAGCCCACCAAAGGGCATGATATCATTAACGATATTATAGAGATAGCCAAACCGCAGGCGGAGGCAAAAAAAATTACCATACACTATACGCCCTGCGAAGAAGAGTGGTGGTTCAATGTCGATTACGATCATATCCGCACGGCCTTCATGAACATCATTTCCAATGCTGTCAAATATACGCCTGAAGGAGGTGTCCTCGAAATTCAGACATCACTCAACGGCGGTCTCGCCAATCTTATTGTCAAAGATTCAGGCATTGGCATCAGCAGTAAAGATCTCCCTCATATTTTCGACAGGTTTTTACGCGTCAAGGGCAAGGCAACCAGACAT
>JAZBNU010000385.1:0-3247 GCA_036350815.1 Desulfopila sp. | reverse complement strand
TAATTACATGTTCTTCAATTCGTTTTTGTAAGAGTTTGCTCATAGGATGTCCTGTTTTCGTCAATTGTATTTGAGAAAACTATAGGACAACAATTCCTATTATCAAGAAAAAGACGACAGACGATATCACCATGCTTCCGTATAGGCACGAAACAGTGCCATGATCTCTCTGGTTACAGGTCCTGGAGATGAAGAGATACCAATAGCATCGATATGGGTTACAGGCACTACTTCCTTATTCGAGGACGTCAAAAATGCCTCGGTGAATGCAGGCAGATCTGAGCGGAGTACCCTATCCTGTTCAATAGAGAACTTCTGTTGCGCCAGACGCAGTACGACATCACGGGTGATACCCGGAAGAATTCCTTCTTTCGGTGTTACTATAGTTGTGCCTTTGACAAAAAAAATATTTGAGGTCGTTCCTTCAAGTAATTGATCATCTTCGTTCACGTAGACAGATTCAATGGCACCATCTGCACGTGCCTGCCTCAATGCGAGTATCGCCTGAATATAGTTGGTACTTTTCGACCCGGGTACATACCGAGTCACGTCAGCTGTAATAACTTTGACCCCGGTTCTGTACCACTCGGATGGGAAAGGGACCATTTCTGTTGCCATTACAGCCAGACGGGGTTGCAGCAGAGGTGTAATAGAATCGGCACTGTCTCCACCCGTTATCAGAAATCGGATATTGGCCTCTGCAAAGGAATTTCGGCGGAGCAGTTCAGAGGTAATTTCTTCCAGATAAGCAGGCGACCAGGGAAAGGGAATATGCAGCAGAGCAGCAGAGCGCTGCAATCTGGCGAGATGCTCTTCGAGGTGAAATGGTTTTCCCCGGTAGGTACGAAGAAAATCAAACACCGCATAACCGCGCAGGATTGCCATATCCGTAAGTGGCAGTACAGCTGCCTCTGCTTCAACATATTGACCATCGACAAAGTATAGCGCCATCTTTCCCTCAACTTGAATTCAACCCCCATTCCGCAAAATTGTATGCAATTTCAACGGAGGATATATTCTAGACCGCACATTACTATCAGTCAGTCCAATTGTTCAAGACTATTATCCCTCCGTCACAAAAAAAACCGCCTTCGAGCAATCAGGAATCATCTTCCTGGAAAAGTTACCGTGCATATTCTCGATACCACAGATCAGCGAGATACAGACACAGAGCTTTTCACGCAAAAGATAAAAACAATTTAAGAACGTTACTCATTCTTGACACTTACTTGCTGGAGGTGTATGCTTGCTCATGTGTATTATTGACAAACGATAGACAAGCACTCTAAGTGCCTCACAACTTTTTTGCATTCCATTGTAGTGTGCATACGCATGTTTGCTTTTCGGTCACATGCTATAACCCAGACACAATGGAATCCACTCACAAATTTAAAGGAGGAAATACATGGCATCCATTAAAGGAAGCAAAACAGAGCAGAATCTTCTCAAAGCCTTCGCGGGAGAATCACAGGCCCGCAACCGTTACACCTATGCCGCTTCAGTAGCCAAGAAAGAAGGGTATGAACAGATTTCCGCGCTTTTCCTGGAAACAGCCGAGAACGAAAAAGAGCATGCCAAGCGCTTTTTCAAATTTCTAGAGGGAGGGGCCGTTGAAATCACAGCAGCCTACCCTGCCGGTACCATAGAAAACACCCTGGAAAATTTAAAAATGGCCGCCGCCGGTGAACATGAAGAGCACACTCTTCTTTATCCTGAATTTGCCAAGGTTGCCGAAGCTGAAGGGTTTCCAGAGGTTGCCGCCGCCTTTACCATGATAGCAAAGGTCGAAGTCGAGCATGAAATCCGCTACAACAAACTCATTGCCAACATAGAAAAAGGTGAAGTATTCAAGAAAAGCAGCTCAATCCGCTGGAAATGCAGAAACTGCGGTTATGTCCACGAAGGGGATGAGGCACCCGAGCTATGTCCCGCCTGTGTGCATGAACGAAAATATTTCGAAATAAAAGAAGAAACCTATTAGGGCGAAGCCAGGCTTATCGGTTTCAGAGAAATCCAGATAACAGGGTGGTAATGTAGTCCATTACCACCCTGTTTCATTTCAGACAAGATCATCTTTCAGTACGTTGAATTTACAGCTCAATACCAGAGCGTCATCCTCTACCATGGTTTTGACTTTATACGGTAAGGTTTTAAAGAGATTTATCATGGCTCGATTTCCAGGAACAGTATAGGCCACCAGCCCTGAAATACCGTTGCTTCGTGCTGCCTCTGCCAGTTTTTTCATGAATATTTTCCCCAACCCTTTACCCTGGTATTCCGTACTGATGGAAAAGGCGACTTCAGCCATATTTTCTTCGACAATCAGAAGATATTCCGCAACACCGATCACCTCATCAAAGCCGGCCTCTCCGACTACTCCTATGAGGGTAAGATCTTTGATGTAGTCGATATGTGATTTCACCTCCAGATCGGACCGGTTGAAACTCTTTTTGTCATGGAAAAAACGGGAAAATACGTCTTTCTTTTCCAGCTTGTAGTAGTGTTCCTGTATCCGGCGCTCGTCCAGCGGTTTTGCCGGACGAATCATAATTTTCTTTTCGTCTCTGACGATCGTGTCCTCAAGGCCAACGGGATAAACGGCACGGACGGCCTCTCCCAGGGTTCTCTCTTTGCCGATTATGCCCATTTCCTTGGCGGCATGAAGAAGTTCATCCCGGAAATCCGGGTGAGCAATGGTGATCATGGCCATAACTCGCTCCTGCATGCTTTTGCCAAAAAGATTGGCGACCCCGTATTCCGTGGCGACCCAGTGCACATCGCCGCGGGGAACAACAACCGGCACGCCTTCAGTGATGGGGATAATGGTGCTTTTTTTACCGTCAGGTGTGGTTGACGGCAGAAAAATGATGGACCGTCCTCCCTTCGAACGCCTGGCACCCCTGACAAAGTCGGGAATACCGCTGACACCGGCATAAAGCGTCTGGGCAGAGGCTTCAGCTGTGACCTGTCCCATAAGATCGATGGATCTGGCAACATTCATGGCAACCATGCGGTTGTGCTGGGCGATAATAAAGGGATCATTGACATAATCAGAGGGGTAAAACTCAATACCCGGATTGTCATGAAGAAATTCATAGAGATTTTCATTGCCAACCGCAGCAGATGCCACCAGTTTGCCATCATTAAAACCTTTTTTACGGTTAGTTATAACGCCCTTGGCATAGAGGTGCATTACATCAACGGTAAGGTACTGGGAGTGAAGACCCAGATCGTTTTTGTCTCGCAG
>JAZBNU010000384.1:0-5384 GCA_036350815.1 Desulfopila sp. | reverse complement strand
CTGATTGAGATCCATATCGTTCTCAACGCTTGAACCATAATACATAAGAGGACAGAGGAGCATATCAGTCAACAGACTGTTACCTGTATGCTGGAAGACGAATTTTTTTGCTGACTGAAACGGTGTGTTCTGGAATGGGTCACATTTTTCCAACGCATCTACTAGTTCAATAAAACCCTTTTTGCAGGATGGAAATACCTGGAAAACGTTTTCGCGTAAGGTTTGGAAGTCATTATTGAAGATAAGCGACTTTTGATTGGGAAAGCGAATTTCACTTGCATGCTGCGGGTAGATATGAAAGTTCTTTCTGTCGAGTTTCAACTGGCGAAACAGCTTATTGAGGGGTGCCTTTTTTTCATCTGGCGGAGCATAGTTGGTGATTGCATGGAGACCAGTCTCTAGAAGGTAATTGTTTCTGAAATAGTAGGAGTTGAGTCCGCCAATTCTGGAATGCTTTTCCAGAAGAAGGACATCTGGTAAGAAGCGTGCATAACGGATGGCGGCTGCAAGTCCAGACAGACCACCACCGATAATCAGAAAGGGTACTCTCACAAAGCTAAGCGTTTTTAAGCAGTGGCTCGAGGTAATCTGCACAGCTGTTTAGGGTTGCCAACTGCGGGTAGTCGTTTTCCGGAATCTGGAGCTGGTGACGTTTTCTCAGTTCCATAACAATGTCCAGAAAATCCATAGAATCCAAATCAAGCTGATCACGCAGAGGCTTGTCGGGTTCCAGATCCTCGAAGTCTGCATCCTCATCGATGTCGGCGATAATCTCCAATATGAGTTCTTTTATAGCATCACGTGTCATTTGTATCTCCAGTAACTTTCTCTAAAATATGTGAATACTGTCTAAATATGTATAATATGTTTTGAATGAAAAATTGAACCTCTCTGTATACCACAATCAGATCATCTTTTTTAGGTTTTTTTTAAAAGAATGATGTAAAACCTGTTTCAGATCTTTTTGACAATGATTGCTGAGTTTATGCCGACCATTCCGAACGAATTGTTTAAAATGGTTGTCACGGAAGAGCATGTGACGGGGTCATTTACAACGAGATTGTCTATTGCGCATTCCGGGTCGATTTTGTCGATATTAATAGTGGGGTGCACCATATTATCTGAGAATGACGGGAGGTTTCCGGCAAGCTCCAGAACTCCGGCAGCTCCCATGGCATGTCCGATAATACTTTTGGTATTATTAACAAAGGTTGTTGGGCAGTTCCGAAAAGTATCTCGGATGGCCTTGCACTCCTCGACATCACCCTGTTTCGTTCCGGTTGCGTGAGTGTTTATTATGTCGATTTGGTTTGGTGCCAGTTGTGCTTTGGCAAGGGCGAGCTCCATACATTCACTCTGCCTTTTGCCATAGGGCAATACATAATCTTTAGCATCAGAGTTCATGGCATATCCCACAATCTCACCATAGATCCGGCAATTACGCTTTCTGGCACTTTCAAGAGTTTCGAGGATAAAGATGCATCCACCCTCTGAAACGACAATTCCGTTGCGGTCTATATCGAAAGGTCGACTTGCTTTGTTCGGATTATCATGTGTTGCCAATGCTCCCTGAGCTTTGAAGCTTGCAAAAATGCCAAAAGATTCAGTTGACTCTGATACTCCTCCGGCTATTGCCATATCTATCTCCCCGAGCTGCAGCATTTGCAGTCCCTGGATAATGGAAGCATTTCCTGCGGCACAGGCTGCCCCTATTGAGTAGTGAGGTCCAGTGATTCCCAGATTCATCGTAATCTCACCGGCAGGATTGTTCAATACTGTGCGTGGATTATGGTGGTGAGTCCAATAGGCCACATCATAGTCGTACTGGCTGATGTTGAATACCTCCTGCTCAGTTTCGACGGTACCGTGTTCGGTTAAACCGATGTATACACCGACTCTTGCGCGGTCATATTCACGTATTTCACTGCCAAAGCCGGCGTCCTGTAGAGCTTCATTCGCGCAGTACACGCCAATACACCCGGCTCTGGTTCCTTTTTTGTTTTCCTTTTTTTTGCGATATTTTGTTTCGGGAAATGTGCAGATACCGGCAGGTGATTTTCCGAAATAGCGAAGGTCGATCTCTTTAATTGAGCTTTCGCCTTTTAATAGCTTATCTCTGAATTCCGGCAGGTTGAGAGCATTTGGTGCAACGAGCCCAACTCCTGTGATTACAATTCTTTTAGTAGTAGTGTTCATTTCGATGGATGGATATAGGTGTCGTTAAAAATCAGGTTATGAAGAAGCTGAGACTATGCTACTTTTTTCAAAAATTCAAGTTTAATAGCACTGAGGAAATATCTTTGTTGCATCATGTCACAAAAATTCCCTATTGAAGCCATGGCGTCGAAGGACGTATTTTTCACCCTATTTTGAATGAATATTTGTCTGTGGATGTATTCGCAATTATTATCGGATGTGGTTCAGGCTTGGCCAAAGTGTTCGGGCAGATTGTTGTATATGAACGTATAGATGTATTGAATGTGGGAGATGCCAAGAGAGAAGACCATAGGGAGAGAGTTGCGGGTTGTATGACTCAATCAAGATGTATCAAGGGCTACTGCAAGATTGAAATTACGTGCAGCGGTTATAAGGAGTTACATTTTTCTCCAACGAAAAAGCAACGAGATACATCTCTCAGTGCATGGGCAATACGCTGTATGGATATTTTAGCTGGAGTGCATTTCTGTTATACCTGGGAAACCGCAGCAGGTCTTTGTTTTAGAAAAGGCATGATGAACTCACCAGCTGCCTTGGTGCCGGCAAAAACATGGTCAAGAACAGAAAGGCTGCCATTGTTTTTCATTTCGACGAGTTCCCAGCAATCTGGAGCATCAGCAATGGCCTGCATAAAAGCTAAATGTTGTGCATGGCCTGATTTGTAGGCCTGAATATGGCCAAGCACAGGGCAGCCAAGGAGAGTCATGTCTCCTATTATATCAAGAACTTTATGGCGAATGAACTCATCTTCGTATCTCAATCCGTCTTCGTTGAGAACAGAATTTCTGTTCCAGTGAATTGCAATTACATTATCAAGGGTCCCCCCGAGTGCCAGGCCATTTGCCCAGAGTTCTTCAACCTGCTCTACATATCCAAAGGTTCTGGCTCGGCAGATTTCATCGACAAATCTTTCTGTGTTCACATCTAAACTATATGACTGGCTTTGTATAAGTGTGTCGTCAAATGCGATTTCTCCTGTAACTTTGAAGCCTTGATACGGTGAAACGGTTATAGTTTTATCGTCATCAGTATAGCTAATATCTTTTGTAATTCTTAAGACGCGGCGATGCTCATCCAAACGCTGTATTCCAGCATTTTTGAGCATTTTTATAAAAGGTGCAGCGCTGCCGTCCATAATAGGGACTTCTGCTGAGTCAATTTCAATTTGAGCGTTGTCTATTCCATAACCGCTTATTGCTGCAAGAAGATGTTCTGTAGTGGATATTGTGGTATCGCCTTCACCCAGAGTAGTAGCAAGTCTTGTATCAACTACTTTGTTCATGTGAGCTTTAATGGAAGTGTTGCAAGACAGATCCGTCCGAAAAAATCGAATGCCGCTGTTTGCAGGTGCCGGCTTGATCGTCAGGTTGACTGTTCTTCCAGAATGTAGACCTGTTCCACAGCAGCTGACGCTTTTTTTAAGGGTATGTTGATATGGATCGACGG
This sequence comes from Desulfopila sp., assembly GCA_036350815.1. Classification (GTDB taxonomy): domain Bacteria; phylum Desulfobacterota; class Desulfobulbia; order Desulfobulbales; family Desulfocapsaceae; genus Desulfopila_A. The sequence goes on along the minus strand of JAZBNU010000384.1, from coordinate 1,721 downwards.
TGAAATGCATTATTGTAAAACCTAATGGTATTGAATGAGGGGGGAGTATAATTATATTTCCAAGACATTCTGCAATAAGTAAGCCATTTCACGGTTTGTTATGGTGTCTTGGAGTGATCTCGATATAGATTAAGAAAACATGTACATAAGGCGATGTCGGAAAGTACGGTCCGGCAGGTGAGGGTGTGGATAAAAACACACACAATGGGAAATACAACATAGACACCCATTGATTTTTAGGGTTGAAAGTCAGCGATTTTTAAGGACTGGTAGAAATTTATTGAGGTAAGCATCAAAATCCGGGTGTCTTTCTACCTGCATGGAAAGAGCGTAGAGGGGGAGCCCAAAATCAGCGTGTTTCAATTTCACAAGATCTTTTTCTGTTGTGAGAAGTATTTCAGCGCCGTGTTGTACTGCAAGATTTTTGATTTTTTGTATTGATTTTTCATCGTACATTTTATGGTCTTGGAAGCTTAGAAAACCGACAGGTGTTATGGAGATCCGCTTAAGTGAGTTGTGGAAGCGCTCTGGCGATGCAATTCCACAAAAAGCAAGGGCAGACGAGTTAATTGCTGATAAAGGAGATGTATCTCCATTTCGATCTATAAAATATTGCGGCATGTACTCCAAACAGAAGAAAGGTGTATTTTGCCACCGTGTATTGATAAATTGGTGGAAAACAGAAATTTCCTCAGAGAGTTCTTCTGTATATCCTGTGATGAGAAAACAATCTGCCCTTTTGAGAGCTGAAAAAGATTCGCGGAGAAATCCTCCCGGAAAAACATGCATAGTATTCTGTAACGTTGCTGCATTAAATAAAACAAGGTCCATGTCTCTTCGTACATTGAGGTGTTGAAAGCCGTCATCCAGTATGATAACATCGCAATGGAAAATTTCAGCGGCATGACGGCAGGGAAAAACTCTTTTTTTTCCAGTCAATACATATGCATTTGGGACAGATTCGGCAATGAGGCGGGGTTCATCTCCTGCTTGTCTGCTGTCTAGTAGAATTTTTGTGCCGTCAGAAACGATATTGACACGTTTAGAAGCTTTTCCACCATAGCCTCTGCTGACGACTGCCGGTTTGAGGCCTTGTCGCAGCATATATCTAGCGAGATAGATTACCACGGGAGTTTTTCCGGAACCCCCCATAGTCAAATTTCCTGCAGAAATAACAGGAACTCTGATAGTATGGCTGGGAAGAACACCTTTATCAAATAACCATGCCCGCAGTTTCATAACAAATGCGTAGAAGATGCCAATTGGTCGAAGTATAGCGAAGAGGAGGTTTAGATTCTTAACCATTTGAGTCGTTGGAAGGAAGGAAATTTCAATTTTGAGAATTTTTCTCTTCCATTTTTGCAGAATATTTGTAAAAGACAGTAGTTGGTTTACCCGATTTTAGCCCTGATATTTAATTGCAGTTTAAGAAAATGTCACCAATTTAAAAAGGGCGCACAAAAAACTTTTCCAGGAGGGATACATGAAAAGAACACTAGGGAAGAAATTTCTAGCGGCTGCCGCTGCCGCAACATTTACATTCACCATCGCAGCGTCCGCTTTTGCTGCAGATACCATTAAGTTCGGCGTTGCCGGAGCGCACAGTGGAGATCTTGCTTCATACGGACTTCCAAGTGTTAATGCTGCCAAACTGGTTATTGACAAGGTTAACGCCGCAGGTGGAATCAACGGAAAAAAAATTGAACTTCTTGTTGAAGATG
>JAZBNU010000383.1:0-6087 GCA_036350815.1 Desulfopila sp. | reverse complement strand
TTCCTTTGAATCCTTTAAGTCTGTCCAAAACCTTGTCCGGAGTTGATTTGCGTACCAGGACAAAGAGTGCTGAGGTTCCAGGGGCGACTGTTTCACCGAGCTCTTTCATGAATTTGTCATTTATTCCCACATCGGTCAATTTACCGGACAGTGCACCGGCACCGGCACCAGCCGCTGCACCTACCAACGGGTTGAGGAATATCATGCCGATAAGTAACCCCCAGAAACTTCCCCCCACAGCACCAGCCGCAGTAAGGTTCATTGCCTGATGCAGTTTGACCTTATCTTTGTCATCTTTTGTCACTACGACAACATCCTCCATTTCGATAAGGTATTCTTTTTGTAGCTTTACCAGTTCGGCACGCATTTCAAACGCTGTGTGTTCATTCTCAAAACCAATTACGACCAAATCACTCACGATGTTCTCCTTTTTGTGTTAATTAATTCTTCTGAAACGGGTGAAACAGTTCCCTCCACAAGAAGGGCAACCACTACGTCTTTGGCTTGCTGGCTTTTTTCTTTGAGGAAAGTGCCCCTTTAGCCACTGCAGCAACTAGAGGGCCAATAGCTGCCGGCAAAAGTGCCTCCATCGGGTTGCGTACAAACTTGCGGGCTTCACTCCGTAATGTGGCAAACTCTGCTTCGGCCTTTGCAAGTTCATTTTCCATATCACTGATTGCCATATCACGCATCTCCTTGACCATCTTAGCCTCCGGAGCAGGCTTAAGTGTGCTGGCATAGGCAACCAGAGCGCCGGCAAAAACCATGTCAGTACCTCCAACCACAAGTGCAGCTAGAGCATTACCCATGTAAGGAACCAGAGCGAAAAACACCGAAAGGCTTAGCATACCCAAACCGAAGAGAGCTACCAGTCCCGCCAGAGCATTACATTGTATCTTTTGCGTGAGCAACCGGAGTTCATTTTGCCTGAGAAGTCGCTCCGAACGCCAAAAGACTTTGAAGCTGCGCATAAAATGTTCCATTGCTTCTCCTATTTTCGAGTAAAGAGATGTCCCACGATGATCCCAAGTGCAAAAGTTGTCAATAAAGCCAGTGTAGGCCGCTCCATGGCTGCCTCTTCTATTTCTTTGATGTACGTTTCCAGTTGGCTGGTAATATCATGAAAAGCAGGGTCATCGACTCCATCTTCAGGCTTATCCGTATCCTGCGCAGCACCCTCCGCCTGATCAGCTCCTCCCGCTGGCACACCCCGGACCAGGTGTTCAGCATCACCTTTCCCTACATGACCGTTTCGCTTACGACTTTCCTCAAGTTCGGCAGCCTCTTGCTGCAATATTTTCAGATCATCATTGTCCTTGGAAGTAGAACTCATGTATTCAATCTCCTTCGTTTGCGCAATTGATGTATCACTCGCTGTTCGTATCGGAAGGTGAGCCAGCTCCGACCTGATCCGGCTCAAGCCAATCTGCAAAAACTTCGCTGTAAATTGTCATAACGGTCAGGAACAACGCCGCCAGAATTGGTCCCAACACCAGCCCTGATGCTCCAAATAACGAAAGTCCACCAAGCGTACTTAACAATATCAGCAGGTCAGGCATTTCCGCATCCCGTCCAACAAGAACAGGTCTGAGAAAGTTATCTATCGTGCCGACTACACCAGCACAATAAATAAACAGGATAAGACCAACCGTTACTTCCCCGGTCATCATCAGATATATTACCGCAGGAACCCAGACAAGCATTGAGCCTATCCCTGGAACAACAGAAAGAACAGCCATTACAGCACTCCAAAAGACTGCTGATTCTATACCAGCCACTGCAAACCCGATTCCGCCAAGCACTCCCTGAATTATTCCGATGACAATGGTGCCTTTCACAGTTGCACGACTTACAGATAATCCGACTTCCACCATTTTTTTTTGATCGCTTTCAGAGAGTGGCGAATAACTCATAAGCTTTTTTACAAGGGTGGGTCCACTCATTAAAAAGACAAACATTCCGTACAACATCACAAATAAATTGAGAAAAAAGATTGCCGCGCCTTCAGATATTCGCGCCAAAGAGGAGGCCAGGAAAACACTTATCGTCCCTGCCAATTGAGCAATCTTAGCCGATATTTCAGCGCTATACGGAGCTAATTTATCTGCAAAAGGAAACCACTGGGGCAGTTTGTCTGCGCTGAAAGAAAATTTGTCGGGCCCAGTAACCCACGGTTTTACCATCTCTCCTAGGTTTACTGCTTGTTCGGCAACCAGACCAAGCAGGAAAATGAAAGGGATAATAATTACCAACAGTGAAGTTGTCAGCGTCAACATTGACGACAATGATTTACGGCCCCCCGTATATTTCTGAAACCATAAATAGAGTGGATAAACAATACCGCTGAACACGACAGCAAGCAGGAGCGCCTCAAGAAAACCACCTATTAATGCTACAAATGCAGCTGCATAGGCCAAGGCCATGACCAGTACGAAACTTTTTCGAAAACCTTCTTTGGCTGTGATTTCACCTTTCATTGATCAACTCCATTAATTCCACCTGAGAACTAAATCTGGTCATACAGATCGGCAAAGCATCAAAAAATGGTGCTTTGGCTCATTTCTCAACCAATTATTTCTATTTTTTATCTTTGGTAAAGTGCTCCTGGGCGCTGTCAAAAGCTACTTTCATTATGTCTAAAGAACTTTCCACTCCTGCTTTCAGATCGTCCCATGCACCTTCAGAGCTTTTTCCGAGCTCCTCCAGTTTCATTTTTGCCTGGTTCATTTCCTGATCAAGCTTCTCAACATGCGGCTTTATTTGATCTTCTGCATCCTTTACACCTAAATGTATTTGCACCCTGGCCTCATCCACCTTTGTCTGCCATTTTGAAAGCTCTTTTTCCAGCTGTTCTTTGATTGACTGTTTTTCTTTGGTCATTTTTCCTTTCTCCTGACATTAAAATTTGATGGCGTCGTCAGAAAGGGGAAGCCAAAATGCTGTTAAATGACAGACTCCATTGCTCGGCGACATCTTGTCCACCCTGTTGGCGCCCAAGATGTCGCCTTAACACCACTCTTTTAGAGCAAATCTGTTAGCGAAACACCAACACCCAACCGGTTGACGTACCGATCATAGTCTATGAGACTTTCACCATATCCCGAGAAATATTGAACATATCCTCTAAGGTATGGGAAATCAAACAGTGGGAAACTCCATCCCAGCTGCACAGCCCCTTCTGAAAATCCGGACTCAATATTATTCCGGCTCATGAGGCTGAAGGTGTGATCTTTGTATTTATATGCCATGGACATCTCGCCATGTCCCAGATAATCGGTGATATCGGGATTGTCGTCATCTTCACTGTCTTCTTGAATACGATACCAGGGCTTAATGGCAAACGCCAAATTTCCTCGTTCAAAAATGAATGATGCATATACTCTGTTCCAACTCCTGGAAAGTGAGCCAGCCTGACCATTTGACTGATGGGCAAATCCGAGTTCTGCAATACTATTTCGGAAACCAAACAGTTCAAAATCTGGCTTGATCTGAAGCCATACCTCTGGTTCGTGATTGGTCTCCCTGAAAGGTGCAGAAATGTCACTGTTATACACCTGCCAAAACGAGCGAACCGTATAGGCAGCATATATATCGACTCCAGAATCGAACAAATCAATCCCCAAAGGCGTTTTTATACTCAGCTGAAACTGAGCCTCGGTATCATCAAGGTCAATATCATTACTATCATAGAATTCCTCTAAATTACCGGAATCATATCCATTAAAATTTTGAGCTGCAAAAAGAAGGTAGTTCTGTTTATGCGACATGATTGTAAACGGTTTAAGTATATTTTCGTCATCTATCTGCAGCCGTTCTTCGACAACTCCATATCCTTCCTTCTCTTTCGCCTCCTGACTCTCTCCAGACATTTTGTTTTGACAGGCGGTTCTAATTTCGCCAATTGTCGTGCCAGCAGAAGCTTTCTGAAACATCTCCTGATAGCAGTCTTCGATTTTTACATATTCGGCTGCATCTACCTTGACTGCAGTAAAAAACAGTATGCCCAGAGCTGCCAATGATCCTGCGGTTATTTTTATGTCCATTTTTTTAAATCGAGAGGTTTTGCTATTCATAGAGATTTTCCTTCACCATTGAAGTTAAGAAAAGGGGGCAGCATGTTAATCAGCCCCTATTGTATTTGCCAATAAAGCAGCGTTTATCGACTGAGCTATTTTTCCACTCAGCTTCCCCAGTGCTCTGCTCTGGGCAGCAACCAATCCCGCATAACCATCAGTATCCGTTGTTTCCTGGATTCTGCTACGTTTATTTTCGATAATCGATTTGTCCTTGTCTTTCAGAACCATCCAACGTGCCTCAAGAGTGGCTAGATTACCCGGTTCACCGTCAAGACGGATGATCTCGATAATTACCTGGTAATCGATAGGAATAAAAGAGCGCCATGGATGGACAAAAACCTTCTCAGTGTTCAAAAGGGAGCCAATATTATCGGCCATTACATTGATAATATTGTTTTTGAGGGAACCTGACCACTGATCGAATTCCGCTTGACCAATCTTGTTTTCATCAATCCGGGTGACAATCCTCGACTTCGCCAGGTAGTCGGCCAGTTTGACTGGACCAATACCAATGGCCAGGTTGCTTGAAGCACTGCTCTCTTTCAACAATTGTTGGCTTTCTACAGTCGATGTAAGTGTGTAGAATCGTGTCGGTTGGCTTTTACCCATGCAGCCACCGATCAAAAAAGCAATCACCACACTCACCAGGATCAAAATTAAAGATTTTTTGTTCAGCATAATATTCTTCTCAGTTATTGTCTTTTCCCCTAATAAGGGCTTCAGGATGTTGTTCCAGATAATCTGCCAGTTGACGGATAGAATCTGTCATGCTGGAGATATTTTCCAATGTTTCTTCCAACTGAATGACAAGTGGAGCATCTTCAGACACGACCCCTCTGATCCCTGCCAAGCTTGCATTCACGTCTGCCAAGTTTTCATTCACGTTGGCAGCCACAACTTCCAGCTGTTTATTGAGGTTTAGCGATAAGGTATCAAAATGCGCAATCAACTGTCTCATATCGTTTACGAGCGGCTGAACCTGAGCGTTTACATTGTTAACGAGCGCACGGGTATCGCTGAGCGTGTTATCGATGTTACCAGTCACATCGCCAAAGTAGGTATCGAGTTTACCGACGAACAGCCGCGTCTCGTCGGCCGTTTGTCTCAGTGACTTTATCCCCTCAGGTATATCAGGATTGTTTACAAGGCGATCAACTCCAACGATGATATTATTGATATGAGTAAGATCAATTTCCTGCAGATTTTGAATCAACCGTTCAGTGGTTGATGGGATTGTCGGAATTTCAGGCAGTTCGGGGTCGAGATTTTTCAGGTTCAGGGGTGCGTCTGGAAAATAGTCGAATTCAATCATCAGCTGTCCGGTGATAAAACTCTGTGTACTCAATACCGCCCGCAGGCCACGCCCGGTTAATTGCTCTATTGTTTTTGCAGGATCTCTTTTGGATTCCACAGTTTCGTCGACATCAAACTTGTCCAGTCTGATTTCGATAAAAACCGGAATGCTCATGGACAGGTCTTGACGATTCGCGCGAATCAGAATGTTCGTGACTGAACCGATCTGCACTCCCTGGAGCAACACAGGCGCGCCAACATTTAGTCCGCTTATGGAATTATCAAAATAGAGGACAAAGCTTTCGGTTCGCTGAAAGAGCTTACCTGACCCCAAAATTACGACACTCGCAGCAAATATAAAAACTGCAATGACCACGAAACCGCCGATCATGGTTGTGTTAGCCTGTTTTGCCATTCTTCCTCCTTGTTACTTCTCCAACGTTTCACCACGAGTCAAAAACATATGCAGGGTTGGATCTTGACTGTCAGTCAATAGTTTACTTGGGTTGCCCGTTGCCGTCATAGTGCGTTTGGACACATCCAGGAACACTGAATTGGTACCAATCGCAAAGATACTTGCGAGTTCATGGGTAACCACCACCATGGTGGTCCCCATGCTTTCGCTCAGCTCAATAATCATATCATCCAACCGGCGTGCACTAACCGGATCTAGTCCCGCCGAAGGTTCGTCAAAGAACAGAATCTCAGGATCCAAGGC
>JAZBNU010000382.1:0-8987 GCA_036350815.1 Desulfopila sp. | reverse complement strand
TCGGCTCCTATTATCATATGCGCAGCGTGCTTGAGGCAGAAGTCCGCGACAAGGCACGGCTGGTGTTTATGCATGTCGACTCTGTGCAGCACTATGTTCGTGATATTCTGCGCCCGGTGATGTATGACAGAGTCCCGGAATCTTTTATTCTCCAGGCGATGTCTTCTTCCTATATTTCCCGAAAAATCATGGACCCGGTAAATTCTTCGGGTCATGGCACGCTTTACCGTCGGGTTTCCATCAATGCTCGTAATTCAGATTTCGAAGCCAATGCAATTGAGCGTGAGCTGATCGATCTTTTCCGCAGCCGCAAGGGTGAAGGTCAGGATGAATTGTGGCAGGGGTATAAAATGCTTGATGGGGAAAAATACTACGTTATGGCGAGGCCGGTTCGTTTTGTCGAGGAATGCATGTATTGTCATGGCAAGGTTGAAGATGCGCCTGCGGAACTTCTGGAAAAGTATGGCGATTCAGGTTTTGGTAAAGAACGTGGTGCCATCGGCGGTGTTGATTTTGTCGGCACATCTGTACCGAAGAGTGTCGGCCGGGTTCAGCAGACAATTTTGACCTATTTTGCTTTTTTTTCCCTTGGGGCGTTGCTTTTTTTCTTCACCACCAATGTCCTTTTTCGTTTACTGGTGGTCAACAATCTCAAAAGACTGAACACTGTTTTTCGTCGTAATGTCGAGGATGTCGAAGATTCGACGTTGCTTCATCAACTGGAACAGGGGGATGAAATAGACGAGCTGGTTGAAGGGATAGAACGGATGAGCGAACATCTCTTCGATGCCAGAAGCCAGTTGCGTAATTATGCGGAAAACCTGCGCAAGATGGTGGATGAACGTACGGATGCTCTGTCCCATGAAATGGCGGCCCGCCAGGCAGATGTGGAGCTTTTTGTTCGTCTGCTGGAGGATATGTCCCAAAGTCGCTCCCGTGCCCAGCTCTGGCAGCTTGCCCTTCCTGAGATCTGTAAAAGGTTTGGCGCGAAACGGATAACATATGTCTGTACAATGGGGACACAGGAGTCGTTTGTCTGGCCTGAGGAGAAAAGAGTTCCTGAGCACCCTGCGGATTTTGTCCGTCTGCTTACCGGAGGGGTCTGTGTGTTTACGGGTGCAGATGTCCATGTTCCGGTGGAATCGGGAAGCGGGAATGCGGAAGGGCTCCTCACCCTCTCCTGGGAAAGTCGAGAAGAGGCGGCCTGCCATGATCACCATGTTCTGCAGGCCCTGGGGAGACAGCTGGGGATAGCGGCGGAGAATCTTACCGCCATCGATGGTCTGGCGAGGCAGATGAATATTCTGGAGACCATTGTTGAGGGGATCACAGACCCCCTGGTGCTGATGGATGTAAACTGTACTGCTCTGACTGCCAACAAGGCCGCCAGAAGACTTACCGCCGAACTGAGTGGCGGAACCCGGGATGATGATAATATCCTTTCGTTGTTCTTTGATATCAAGTCACTCTGCCCTCTTCGTGATACCATAAGCCGTGGTACCGCGGACATGCGTGAGTTGAGTTTGTCCAGTGGCCGTTCTTTTGCCCTTTCCCTGTATCCTGTGCCGAGCGAAAATGGCAGTACCGGGCAGGTGGTTGTTTACCTTCGCGAAACTACCAAGGAAAAAGAGATGGCACAGCAAATCTGGCAGGCGCAGAAGATGGCTACCGTGGGCAAACTGACAGCTGGTCTGGCACATGAGATAAACAATCCATTGGGAGTTATTCTCTGTTATACCGGGCTGCTGCAGCAATCGACCAAGGATCCCGAGCAGATAGAAGACCTGAGGATCATTGAACGCCATACTCGTCATGCTCAGCGTGTTCTGCAGGATCTGCTCAATTTTGCTCGTCCAAAAACATCAGGCTCAGGCTGCGCCGATGCCTGTGAAGTGGTTGCTTCTGTGTGCGACGTGTACTCGGCGCAGGCGGCGAAAAAAGATGTGCGCACGCGTCTTGATTGCCCCGAAAACATTCTTATGGTCCGCCTCGGTGTTGGAGAACTCGAGCAGGTTATCAGTAATCTCATGATCAATGCGTTGGATGCGGTGGAGGAAGGAGCTGGTTCTATTCTGGTGCGGGTCGGTAGAGAAGACGCAAGAACAGTGTTTGTCGCCATTGCTGATAACGGGCCGGGGGTAGCCTCTGTTCATCTGCCCCACGTTTTTGATCCTTTCTATACCACAAAAGAGATTGGAGCTGGAACCGGTCTGGGGCTGACGGTTGTGTATGGGATTGTCAATGATGCCGGAGGCCGTGTAGAGATTGACCGCTCAGCGGAACTAGGTGGTGCTCTGTTCACCGTGTATCTTCCGGCAGCAGAAGCAGCAGGTCAGGTACACCCCGACTCCGCAGGACTGGAGCAGCCATGAATATTTCTTCTACATCAGGGCTGTCTGACAGACGGGAGCCACAGGAAAAAGTTGTTCGAATTATCGTTGTTGACGATGAAAAGGATTTCGCCCGAGGGCTGGTTCGTCATATAGGTACTCACTTTGACGGGGTTGATGTGTTCGCTGTTCATAGTGGCCGGGAGGCTCTTAAGCTTCTTGGAGAACAGGAAGTCCAGCTGTTAATTACCGACCTGCGTATGCCGGAGATGAATGGTATGGAGTTGATCCATGAGGCCCTGGCCAATGATCCTGGATTGAGTATTGTTGTTCTCAGCGCCCACGGAACTATTGAGACGGCGGTAAAGGCCCTTCATGCCGGAGCATATGATTTTCTGACGAAACCTTTTGAGCCGGCACAGCTTTTCCGTGTGATCCGAAAGAGTCTTGAGCGCAGCCGGCTTCTTGATGAAAATATCCGTCTGCGCCGCATTATAACGCAGCAGGATGACGGTAAGGATGAACTGGTGGGAGAAGGCCCCGCGATTCAGCAGCTGCGCCGGGCTATCGCCACCATTGCACAGTCGGATTATAACGTACTTGTTCGCGGCGAATCTGGCACCGGCAAAGAGCTGGTTGCCGGCATGATCCACCGGCTTGGAGGGAGGGCCGACAAGCCATTTATTGCCGTTGACTGCCCATCTATTCCCGAGAATTTGCTGGAAAGTGAACTGTTTGGTTATGTCAAAGGGGCCTTTACCGGAGCTGACCGTAATCACCGCGGTCTGTTTGCCGCCGCTCAGGGAGGAGTTCTGCATCTTGATGAGATTGGTGATATCAGCCCGGTGATCCAGACAAAACTGCTCCGCTGCCTCCAGAATGGCGAAGTCCGTCCGGTGGGTGCAAACAGTAGTTTGCAGGTTGATGTACGTATTGTCGCCTCAACCAATCAGAATCTTGAAGATCGTATTCGGGAGAAAAGCTTTCGGGAGGATCTCTATTATCGTCTCAATGTTCTTTCTTTGACCCTTCCGCCGTTGCGGGAACGCCTCGAAGATGTGCCGCTTCTGGCAATGTATGTTCTACGTCGTGCCTGTCGGGAGTCGGGGCTGCCCAACAAAGAATTGACCGGTGAGGTTCTGGAGTGGATGAGCAGGAGACCGTGGCCCGGCAATGTCAGAGAACTGCAGAATTTTGTGCGGAGGCTGATGGTGTTCAGTCATGGTGATGTGATCGATATGAATCTGGTGCGTGTGGTCCTTGATGGCGGCTTGCCTGGAAAAACCTTGCCGCATACAACAGAGCCGACCTCTGGTGCTCTTGCGTCATACAAGGCTGCCAAAGAAGAAGTGATCAATGATTTCACCCGCAGATATATCGACAAACTGTTGCGAGCAACGCAAGGCAACGTTTCGGAAGCTGCCCGAGTATCCGGGTTGTCGCGGGTAGCCCTGCAGAAAATATTGACGCGGTTGGGGGACAATGCCGCCCGTTACCGTTGACCCGGCAGGTCTTCAACAGTACGAACATCTAACCTTCACAGCTTTAAAATGATATGACTTCACTTTCGCTTGAAGAAAAGAAAATATTGATACTGAACAATGAGGAAACCATGGCGGGGCAACTGGCTGTGCGGGTGCTTGATAAGCCACAGCCTCCCATCTGGATGATTCTTATTCCGATCTTCTTTGTTTTTTTTGCTGCAAAGATGAAGCAATACTCTAAAGGGCTAAAGGAATTTTCGAAAAACTATATGATTTCAAGAGTATGGGCTTTGGATGCTGCACATACCGCCGTCGCGAATGACAAGGAAATCGAGATTGAAAAGATGCTGCAGCAGGCTGAGGGAATCCCGGAGAATGCCATGCCGTTGTATCGGGACTGGCTCAATATGGTAGCTGAGCACTACTACACTCTTCTTGCGGCTCACGGTACCAATCATTCTGCTCTTGTTCGAGCGGGATATCGCAACAAATCAAGCTATCTGCTTTTTTGTGACCGTCTCAGCAAGGCCGAAAACGCTCTGAACCAGGCTCTCCTGCCTGATATCGAAGGAGAGCTGGAGGATGTCAATCTCATCATTGAAAAAATGGCAAAGAACAGCAGCGAGCTACGCCGGATTGAAGTGGAGAAGATTTTTTCCTGAAAAAGCCTCCTTCAATATTCCGGCTTTATGTATGAGCCCAGGACATGTCAATACATTCAGCAACATAGGTACAATGTTCATCAGAAATCCGGATGATTCCGTCGCAGCTATTTTTTTTCCGCCAGGGCTGTCTCAATTGTTTCAATCAGTATATAGATCGATACAGGTTTCATCAGATAGGCGGAAAGACCTTTTGCCATCCCTTCTATATTGCTTGAGGTTGATGCATGGCCGGTGAGCATGATAAATTTACCGGATGGCAAACGGGACTGGAGTATTTCCAGGGTTGCAAGACCGTCCTGTTCAGGCATGTGCAGGTCGATTATCGCCACATCCGGCAGCCAGTTCTGATCGAACGTTTTAAGGGCTTGATCCGCACTGAAAACAGCCCTGCAGTCATAATTCCGCTTCTTTAAGCGATCTGCCAGGGGAACTGCGAAATCCATTTCGTCATCGATTATCAATACTTTCGTAGTATTCATGTTTTACCTTCTTTAAAATAGTCGATATGAGAAAGAATCCTGTTTAAAAAGTATGTGTAGTACTGCGAAAATACAGTATCTCATGGTCAATTCATGAAAAACCTGTCTGTTCCCATGCTGTTGCATGAAGTAAAAAAATGAAACGAACGAAATACCAAAAATCAGGCGATTTTTCACGGCTTATTTTAGTATATGGCCAGGTTTTTCTTACTGCTGCAGATCCGCACCGCAGAGCATGGAGCTATGCACCATGTCGAGATCCATTTCATATTCGAGCTTTTGCAATAAAACTTGCCATGGATTTATTCTCTTTGTATACATTACGGTGCTGTTGCCTCAGTCTTTCTAAGGAAGATAAGCGGTAGACTTGGCTGAGTATGTTTTTTGATTCTGTGTGAAATCCGAAATTTCGAAAAGGTTGTATTATGTCCAATGATATAGATTTTGATAAGATTTTAAAGAAGTACCACTCGGATCCATTCGGGTATGTAGATATCCATGCCATCCATACCGGTGTGGTTTCTTTTGGAGTGGCTCTGGGTGATGAGGTCGATTCCACAAGCGGCGAATGGAACCATATACCCGGAACCGTACTCTATGAGATTACCCGTGAACGTAATTCCAAAAAGATTCCTGCGCAAATTAACGGTACTGTTTCTTCTCTTCAAACAGAACTTGACGGGACATTTGTCGAATCAGGTGAGAAACTGATGACCATCCGTCATCCACTGAAAAAAAAGGAAATTATTGAGAATATTCTTCAGGAGGTACTCTATCTCTACCAGGCCCCTGAGACAGCTAAGTATTTCTTTTCTCTTGATATTCAATCGAGAATTGAAAAAAAAGGAGCCCGGTCTGTTTCCATTGCGCCTGGAGATGAAGTTTTTACCATGTCACTGATGAAGCGGGATACTCCTATCTATTATGAGGGAGAGCCGGGTATTATCCACTCCGTGTATTTTAAGCCCGGCATTTCGGTAGAGCAGGGCACCCCTCTCATAGGTGTGTGTGCTGAGGATAAGGTACCTCTTATTCAGAAGATCATAACACGAGTAAAGGCAGATTGGGATAAACTATCCTGAGCATGGTCTATGAGTAATAGAGAGATCACTGCCGAAGAAATTGCGATTTATCTCAAAAATGTGGAACTGCCTGCTCGTCAGCAGGGCCCGTTGCAGGAGAATGCTGACGAGATCCTGCGCTATGGTTCTTTTGTTGGATCAACCATCGAATGTCATGAGCGCCTTGAACGAGCCATGGAGCGTGCCCGGCAGCATATTGATTCACAAGAGAAGAAAGGGATTTCGGTTCAAAGCGGCAGAATTATTCTTGCACGCAGTTTAACCGCCTCCAAAGGCAGATTCAGCCGTTGCTGGCATGCTCCGCCTGGTGGACTGTGGGGATGTCTCATCCACGCCAATACCCTGACACCGAAATCAACGCTGCTGCTTTCTCTTGGGGTTGGGGTTGCGGCCTGTGAGGCTCTTGCCCCATATGGGGCGGCACAAAAACATATTCGCTGGGTGAATGATGTTTTAATTGACGGTGTCAAAGTGGCTGGTTTTTTGATAGAAGGACATCGCGGCCCGAGATGGGGGGAACAGTTTCATCTCATCGGATTTGGCATCAATGTCAATAACCGGAACTTTCCAGAAGAACTTCAGGGTATCGCCACTTCGTTGCAGAGTAGTGCAGGAGTTCCAGTAGACCTGAAGCAATTCAGCATCAGCTTTATTGCCAAACTTGCCTGGAATATCGGCTTGCTCTATTTTGTCGAAGCTCGAATGAGCAAAAGTGTCGCCGGGCGATCCGGTTTTCGCCACCCCGTTCTGGAGCGCTGGACAGAGCTTTCCGATACCGTCGGAAAGAAAGTGGTTTTTGGTCATGACGTAGTCACAAAGCCCCAATATTCTGCTGTGGTAACAGGTGTGGCTGATGATGGTGGTTTGCAGATGATGCTGGACAGCGGTGCTTCTCACACTGAATACAGCGGTGAAATCAGGTATTTATCGTAGGCGCTATTTTTTCTATCCTTTTCTGATATATCTCGAACAGTTTTCCCCGTCTCATCTCTTGACAAGGCTTTCGCCTCTTTTTATTTTATCTCACCGATATTATAGCAGGATATTTGCTTGTTAGCGGAAAACATCCGGGAAAACCCTTCAATACCACCCTGTTCTTATCAATGAGGTCTCGAAGATGATAAGCGTAGAAAATGTGACGAGGAAATATGGAGATTTTGTTGCCGTGGATGATGTCTCTTTTTCGATATCACCCGGTGAAATTGTAGGTTTGCTCGGTCATAACGGCGCAGGCAAGACAACCATAATGAAAATGCTGACCGGGTATCTTGAGCCGACCGCCGGCACAATCACAATAAACGGCAGGGAAATTATCTGCCATCTCCTGGAAGTGCAGAACGATATAGGCTATTTACCGGAGAACTGTCCAATATATCAGGAAATGACGGTGGTTGACTATCTGGATTATTCGGCAGCGTTACATAATATTCCTGTGCAGCAGCGCAGTTCGCTGGTTCTGGAGGCCATTGCGAGAACGGCGCTCACTGAAAAAGCCCATCAGAGCATAGCTACCCTGTCGCGTGGATATCGTCAAAGGGTAGGTGTTGCTCAAGCCATCCTTCACAAACCGAGCATTCTCATTCTCGATGAGCCCGCCAACGGCCTCGATCCTACTCAGATTGAAGAAATGCGCAGATTGATCAAAGAGCTTGCCGCCTATACCACGATCATTCTTTCCACCCATATTCTTCAGGAGGTGCGTGCGGTTTGCGACCGTGTCATCATCATCAAAAATGGGCGAAAAGCCCTGGATACTTCTATTGCCGGTCTTCAGGAAAACAGCAGGCTGATCGTCAGTATAGGTTCAGAACAGGAAGATCCCATGAACATTCTGGCTGCAGTCAACGGGGTCAATAATGTTGAGGTCTTTGACAAAGGTGCAACGAGAGAAAACATCAGCTGCTTTGCCTTGACGTTGCCCGGTCGGGATGATCGGGAGAAGACAGCCGCACTGGTAGCGAAGACAATTCATGAAAACGGCTGGTCTCTTTTTTCGCTGGCCTTTGAGACACGAGATCTGGAAAGCGTTTTCGCAGAAATAGGTGCGCAATAGAGAGGGGTTGATCATGGAGAGAATGTTTCGTATTGCTCGAAAAGAGTTTGCCGCATTTTTCAGCTCTCCGGCCGCTTTTATTTTTCTCGGAGCATTTCTGGCGGTTTCTCTTTTCATCTTTTTCTGGGTAGAGGTATTCTTTGCCGTCAATATTGCGGAAGTTCGCGCCTTGTTCAAATGGATGCCGATCCTCCTGATATTTCTTACAGCCGCTGTGACCATGAGGCTTTGGGCTGAAGAGAGGCGCTCCGGGACACTTGAATTACTCCTGACATCTCCGCTACGGCCCTGGATAGTGGTTCTGGGAAAGTTTTTTGCCTGTTTGGCTCTGGTGATGCTCGCTCTGGCTCTGACTTTCCCGCTTCCTGTCGCTGTGGGTATGATCGGGCCGCTGGATTGGGGGCCTGTTATCGGTGGTTATCTGGCTTCCCTTTTCCTTGCGGCTGCATACATTGCCATCGGACTCTATGTCAGTTCCAGGTCTGAGAACCAGATAGTAAGCCTGATTGTTACGGTGGTACTTTGTTCCTGTTTGTATCTGCTTGGTTCGGATACGCTTACCACGTTTTTTGGCACCAGGGAGGCGGAGACTCTGAAACTTTTTGGTACGGGTGCCCGTTTCGAGTCCATTACCCGTGGAGTAATTGATTTCAGGGATCTTTACTATTATCTGACAGTTGTCGGAGTGTTTTTGAGTCTCAATGTTTTCAGGTTGGAAAAAACACGCTGGGGCGCCAATCCCGTTACTAAACGCCATAGATTTCATCAGTTGTTCACCGGTTTGGTGATAGCCAATTGTGTTGCTGCCAATTTCTGGCTCGCACCCATTAGTGCACTGCGCATCGACCTGACCGAGGGGAATATCTATTCCATTTCTAATGCAACTCGCGGGTA
>JAZBNU010000381.1:0-4443 GCA_036350815.1 Desulfopila sp. | reverse complement strand
TATGTAGCTGTTGGTCAGAAAAAATCTACAGTTGCCCTGGTTGTTGAGGCTTTGCGGAAACATGGAGCGATGGAATATACCACAGTTGTCGCGGCATGTGCTTCTGATCCAGCGCCGATGCAGTACATCGCACCTTTTGCCGGCTGTGCCATGGGCGAATATTTTCGTGATAACGGCCAGCATGCTTTGATTATCTACGACGATCTTTCCAAGCAGGCTGTCGCTTACCGTGAGCTTTCTCTGCTTCTTCGACGTCCCCCAGGACGTGAAGCGTATCCTGGAGATATTTTCTTCAATCACTCGCGCCTCCTCGAACGTGCAGCCAAGGTCAATGATGATCTTGGTGCCGGATCACTGACGGCCCTACCCATTATCGAGACACAGGCTGGTGACGTTTCTGCCTTTATTCCTACAAACGTTATTTCAATTACTGACGGTCAGGTATACCTCGAACCGAACCTGTTCTTCTCAGGTGTTCGCCCGGCAATCAATGTTGGTCTCTCAGTATCCCGTGTTGGTGGTGCTGCCCAGGTAAAGGCCATGAAACAGGTTGCTGGTACTCTTCGTCTTGATCTTGCCCAGTATCGTGAGCTTGCGGCTTTCGCGGCTTTCGGTTCAGATCTCGATGCGAAAACACAGGCTCAGCTTACAAGAGGTGAGCGTCTGGTTGAAATTCTGAAACAACCCCAGTATCAGCCGCTGCCAATGGAAAAACAGGTGACGATCATTTATGCTGGTGCAAATGGTTATCTCGATAAGCTTCCGGTAAATACCCTGGCCGATTACGAGCAGGAACTCTATAACTATATAGAATCCAATGAACCCTCGATTTTTTCTGATTTGAAAGAGCAGGAAGCGTTCACTGATCCGATCAAAGAGAAACTGAATAAAGCACTGACCAGCTTTGGTGAAACATTCAAGGCAACCAAAGGTCTTAACTAATCAAAGATAGGTCCTAGCTATGCCCAGTTTAAAAGACGTTCAAACTAAGATCCAGGGTGTCAAAAAGACGGCCCAGATCACTAAAGCCATGAATATGGTTGCCTCGGCAAGACTGCGGGGTGCTCAAGAAAAAATGGAGGCTTTTCGGCCTTATACCGCCAAGTTCAACGAGGCGATGTCCAACCTCTCCGGAGGCGCCAACACTACCAGTTTCCCTCTCATGGAAAACCGGGAAGTGAAAACGGTTGAGCTTGTCGTAGTAACCTCCGACCGCGGACTGTGTGGTTCCTTCAATTCGAACATTGTACGCATGGTAGAGAAAACCATGGCGGAATATGAGAAGGCCGGAAAAACCGTCAGCATCGTCTGCGTCGGAAAAAAAGGTTACCAGGTGCTAAGGAAGACAGGAAAAGTGAGAAAGCATTTTCCTGATATCATGAGTGCATTTCAGATGTTCCACGCACGTGAAATTGCAAGTGATGTTTCCAAGAACTTCCTCGACGGACATGCCGACAAGGTAGAAATCATCTATGGTCGCTTTCAGTCCGTGGCAGTACAGAAGCCGGCTCTCAAAAGTTTTCTTCCTATTCAGCCGATTGAAAGTGAAGAAAATGTAAAGAAAATCTCCGGCGAGTATATCTATGAACCTTCGACAGAAGAAATTATGGATGTTCTTCAGCCGCTCTATCTCAATGTCATGGTGTATCATTCCATGCTTGAAGTCGGTGCCAGTGAGCACGCTGCACGTATGACCGCAATGGATAATGCGACCAATGCATGTAAGGACATTGTAGATCATCTGACGATTGTATATAACAAGGCTCGCCAGGCCGCCATTACAGCAGAACTCATGGATATTGTTGGCGGTGCCGAAGCCCTTAAATAATATATTCAAAATCGTATAAAACTTAGACCTTTTAAGGAGGGGTAAGGCCCTATGAGTGAGCAAAGAAAAGGAAAAATATTACAGGTTATCGGACCTGTCGTTGATGTGGAATTCGATGCCGGCAATCTGCCGAATATCATGAGTGCGTTATATGTGAGTAATCCGGGAATATCTGACGAAGCAGACAACCTTGTTATTGAAGTCGCTCAGCATCTTGGAGATAACGCCTGTCGTTGTATCGCTATGGATCAGACTGATGGTCTTGTTAGAGGCATGGAAGTTCGTGATACAGGTGAGCCCATCACCATTCCTGTAGGAGAGCCAGCACTTGGTCGTATTATGACTGTTGTTGGTCGGCCAGTTGACGGTTTAGGACCGATTGTATCCGAAAACAACATGAAGATCCATCGTCCGGCCCCTCTGTTTACCGAGCAGGATACCGAAGTTCGCGTTCTTGAGACTGGTATCAAGGTTATCGATCTGCTGGTACCTTTTCCACTTGGTGGGAAAATGGGTCTTTTCGGCGGTGCCGGATGTGGGAAAACAGTTATCATGATGGAGATGGTCAACAACATCGCCATGCATCATGGTGGAATTTCAGTTTTCTGCGGAGTAGGTGAGCGTACCCGGGAAGGCAACGACCTGTATCATGAGATGAAAGAGTCAGGGGTTCTGCCCAAAGCAGCCCTGGTATACGGTCAGATGACAGAACCTCCCGGCGCTCGTGCCCGTGTTGCACTGACCGGTTTGACTGCTGCAGAATACTTCCGTGACGAACAGGGACAGGACGTACTTTTCTTTGTTGACAATATTTTCCGTTTTACTCAGGCTGGATCTGAGGTTTCCGCTCTTCTCGGACGTATTCCTTCAGCGGTTGGGTATCAGCCGACCCTTGCCACTGACCTTGGTGCGCTTCAGGAACGCATTACCTCCACAACCAAAGGATCCATCACCGCGGTACAGTGCGTGTACGTACCTGCTGATGACTTGACGGACCCTGCCCCTGCAACCACTTTTGCGCATCTTGACGGTACTGTTGTTCTTTCCCGTCAGATTGCTGAGCTTGGAATTTACCCAGCGGTTGACCCTCTTGATTCGACCTCAAGGATTCTCGATCCTAATGTTATCGGTCAGGAACATTATGATGTTGCCCGCGGTGTTCAGGTGTCTCTGCAGAAATATAAGGATCTCCAGGACATTATCGCTATTCTTGGTATGGATGAGCTTTCTGAGGAAGATCAGCTCCTGGTCTCCAGGGCTCGGAAGATCCAGCGATATCTGTCACAACCATTCACGGTTGCAGAAGTGTTTACCGGAATGGCCGGAAAATTTGTTAAAGTTGCCGATACCGTTCAGGGATTTAAAGAGATCCTTGAAGGTAAGCATGACGATATGCCTGAGAATGCTTTCTACATGGTTGGTTCCATTGATGAGGCTATAGCTAAGTCTAAGAAAGAAGCATAATCTCAATTCGAAGGAGTCAAATCAATGGCACAGCAGATACGATTAGAAGTGGTCACTCCCACCGGAGCCGTAGTCAATGACGATGTCGATATTGTCAACGCTCCAGGATACGGAGGTGATTTTGGTGTACTCGCTAATCATGCTCCCTTTCTTTCCACTGTTAAAATTGGTCTCCTGACCTATGAAAAAGAAAGAAAAAGGGAAAGCCTGATGATCAGCGGAGGATTCTGTGAGGTGTCCAATAATAAAATCACCTTTCTGGTTGAGAGTGCTGAGTATGGTCGACAGATAGATGTCGATCGCGCCATGAAGGCAAAAGAACGCGCAGAGAAAAGGCTTGCTCAGGCTGCCCAGCATGACGAAACCCTAAACCGAACCAGGGCAGAAGCTGCTTTGCAGAGAGCTCTGGCCCGCTTGAAGGCTTCTAAGGCAATGTAGCAAAAAGTAGTTCTTCAAGACGTCTGATACATGCAAGGGAGCATCTCATCGTGAGATGCTCCCTTTTGTCGTTGGTAGATCCATCGATTTCCCTCTATTTTAGCCGAAAATAAATTTGCATCATTTGCTGTGTTTGCTACTGTGGGACTACCAGCCCGGATATTTCATGGCTTGAGATGGCTTGCTAGCCGCAATATTTCACGTGTTTGCTGTGTTCATAATCGAGGCATCAAGGATGCAGCTGTAATACTCTACTGCAAGCCCTTTATAACGTAGAGTATGGGCTCAGCAGGCACGCCCGAAGGGTGAAAAATAGTTTAGCTTGCTGGCAGCTTTTCTAAGTACAAACTGTTCCGAGCTCAAACCAAAGAATATCTGCATGAATTATATGATTTTTCAATGAAAAGATGACAACAACTTGCATTTTCATGAAATTTGGGGGCTAGACAAGGAGAGTCATAATAAATCCTGCATTGTCTTAAGAGAAGAAGAGGATACGGAGCTGATGGAAAAAAAAATTGTTATTATCCCTTTTATGCTGCTGCTCTTTGCCGTTATCAGCTCGTGTGAGAGAGAAGGAGCTCATGAATACGGTGTTTGGGTGAGTGTTGCGGAGCTGAGCGAGCTGCTAAGAGAACATGAACCGCTCATTGTTGATATTCGCACTCCTGGAGAATTCAATACCGGACATCTCAGGGGAGCAATAAATATGC
>JAZBNU010000380.1:0-8677 GCA_036350815.1 Desulfopila sp. | reverse complement strand
TCAAGCCCAGACCGTCTGCATTTCTTCTGTACTGCATATATCAAACACCTTATGCGACGAGGATTAAGACTTAATTAAAAAATTATCAGAGTTTCAATTATCTCTCTACCTTCCCGTTTTTGGGCAGACAAATGGCGACATAGGCTTCATGTAAAACTGATACAGGGTTTTTTCAGTTA
The DNA here is from genome assembly GCA_036350815.1 of Desulfopila sp. Classification (GTDB taxonomy): domain Bacteria; phylum Desulfobacterota; class Desulfobulbia; order Desulfobulbales; family Desulfocapsaceae; genus Desulfopila_A. The sequence goes on along the minus strand of JAZBNU010000380.1, from coordinate 8,498 downwards.
TTTTTCCATTAAAAAACAGCGCATGAGATTCCGTCACGATGCATTCAAATACATTCGCTTTCTTTCCTGAAAATAAAGCTATTTCAATTCATTCTCTATTCCTGGCTCCAAGCCGTCGGTATTAAATATATTTATCTATTGTTAGCGCCGGCCACCACCCTAACGCACCTGCGTCGTTTATTTCCGTAAATGTCCATGCTCTCTAATATTTCGCTAACACAAAGCCGGTACATTACTGATTCGCTGCTCAAGAATAGAGAGAGCAGATATCAGCAACTGACATGGCAGTCATTATGCCGTTTGTATTTGTAGGATTTCTCTTTTCTGAGGGAGAGTAGCATGGGAAAGCTCAAAAGGGTGAATGGCATCAGATTACGGTATGTCTTAGGCCTCAGTGTTATCGCTATTTTGATCACGGCCTCATTTATTACAATGCAAAAGGTCGTCTCGGATCAGCGGGACTTTTCCAGTCTGGTCAATCTGGCAGGACATCAGGCCGGGCTTTCCAACCGGATCGCATACTTCAGCAGCCTGATGGCAACAACAGCGGATGAAGCGGAATTTGAAATGGCCAGAGCCCAGGTCGGCAGGACAATCAACAAAATGAAAGCGGCCCATACCATTCTCCGCAATGGCGATCCCGAGAAAGGTATCCCCCTGGTTACCAATGACAATCTGATCACCATCTACGAAGATCCCATGGTGGGACTGGATAATGCGCTGTTGAGCTTTCTTGAACGAGCCCAGACATTATATGATACTGCCATCAGTGACTTGCACACCGGATCTGCGGCCTATATTTACCTGACAACTTACGGACCCCACGTCTTAGAACCGATGCTGGATGCCGCCGTGGAGGAGTATGGCAATATCGGCCGCGAGGCAATTTTAAGGATAGAGAGACTGGAAGCCGCAATCTGGCTCGCCACCATTATCACCCTGATACTGGAAGTGTGTTTTATCTTCGTCCCCCTTGAGCATCACATTCATAGATCTTTTGCATCACTGCAGTCCTCAATCACCGCCTTGACCAATACCCGCCAGCGATTACTTGCCGCCCAGAAACTGGCTCTCGTAGGTGATTGGGAACTCGTTGTTGATGAAGGCCGCCTGACCTGGTCCGATCAGGTCTACGAAATTTGCGGCGTTTCTCCTGAAAACTTCACTGTTTCACTGGACAGCGCCATGGAACTGATACACCCGGAAGACAGGGCCTTGGTGCGGACAACCCTGCAGCGTTCCACCATCAAAAAGAAACCATTGCAGATGGAATACCGCATCGTCAGGCCGGACGGAAATGTGCGTCTCGTATACCAGCAGGCCGAAGTCTATACGAAAGAAACTGACAACGCTGTAATGATATCAGGAATAATTCAAGACATTACCGAAAGGAAGGAACTCTCCGCTCGCCTGGAAAAACTCTCGGAACATATACCTGGCTTTCTCTTTCAATATCACTTGAGTCCTGAGGGTTCCATAAGATTTCCCTTTGTCAGCCAAGGCATCGAAAACACCTGCGGCATCAAGCGGGAACAGCTTGATGCTGATCCTGAAACAATGTTCAACCTGGTTCATATAGACGACAGGCTGAAGCTACGCCAACCATTTCTGATGCCGGGTGAGGTACAGCAGGATTGGCATGACAAATACCGATTTATCCACCCGCACACAGGCGAAATATGGCTTGAGGGACATGCCAGTGCCGAAAGGCTGAATGACGGCTCCATGCTCTGGTATGGATATATATGGGATATAACCGAGAGCAAGCGCTCCGAGGACCGTATCAAGCAACTGGCACTCTATGACCCCCTCACCGGCCTTGCCAATCGCCGTCTCCTCAAGGACAGGATCCTCCACGCCATTGCGACTTCACGACGCAACAGCAATTATGGTGCGGTGATCATGCTGGACCTGGATAACTTCAAAACGCTCAATGACACCAAAGGCCATAATGTCGGTGACGCCTTACTGGTGGAAGTTGCCGCAAGACTTCAGGGCTGCGTACGCGAAACGGATACCATAGCCAGACTGGGAGGGGATGAGTTTGTCGTTATCCTTGAATGGCTGGGTAAAACAGAAGAGACAAGCCGAAGAAAGGCCCTTGATGTCGCCGAGAAAATACGGGTTGCATTAAGCAGAACCTACGTTCTCGAAGCAGGAAGCCACGTTCACCACGCCAGCGCCAGTATAGGCGTAACACTGTTTCAGGACAATCGTCTCAGCGAAGGAGAACTGCTCAAGCGCGCGGATGTGGCAATGTACGAGGCGAAAGACTACGGACGCAACCGAGTCTGCCTGTATAACGAAGAGCGACAGAGTGTCATCAACAGGCGCACGGCCATGGCATCCGCCATGCAGCAGGCTCTGGAAAACGACGAGTTCAGTCTCTTTTTTCAACCGCAGATTTCCGCCGACGGCAGCATCTGCGGCGCTGAAGCATTACTTCGCTGGTTCCCACCCGGAAAAGAACCGGTAATGCCCGGAGATTTCATTCCGGTGGCTGAAGACACCAACTTCATTCAGCCACTGGGTGAATGGGTTTTACAGGAAGCCTGCCGCTGCATCAGCGCCCTCGACGGCTTTGTCCTGCCCGACTCTTTCGCCATAGCGGTCAACATCAGTGCTCGTCAATTTTCAGAAGAGTGCTTTGTCGACAAGGTTCGATCACTAATTTCAGAGAATGCCGTCAATGTCAGACGTCTCAAATTCGAGCTGACAGAGAGCTGTCTGGTGCAGGATCTCGACCGTGGTCATGTCATCCTCAGCGCCCTGCGCGAGATGGGAATACATATGGAGCTTGATGATTTCGGTACCGGATATTCCTCTTTACACGCCCTCAACAATCTCCCCTTGAGCACTCTGAAAATAGATGGGTCGTTGATCCACGGACTCGAAGAGGAACCGCGGGGCAAGGCTATTGTCAGAGCGGCCATCGCCATGGCCAAAGCCATGGCTCTGAATATTGTTGCAGAGTGTGTAGAGACGGAGCAGCAGAAAGACTTTCTTATAGAGGAAGGGTGTGACATGCTCCAGGGATTCCTCTTCGCACGCCCAATGTCCTTTGCTGATTTCGAACGCTATCTCAGAACAGAGCTTCCCTTGTCGACACAAAGTTCAGACAGCAACGAAATCGCTGACGTTGCCTGGATCAATTAACCTACACCACCATATTATAAAAGAATCAATCAGGGGAAATGAAATGAAATTGAGGACAAAAGCAAAAAAAAAACAGGATCCGAAACAGGACACTATCCGTATAACGGATTCTACACCGACACTGGTTGCTATACTTCTGTTCGCCGTTGTACTTACAGCGGGGGTATTCTATTACTCTTTTCACGGACTGAACAGCGGGCCACTGGATACCTATCAACCTGTTACCGAAGCGGGAAGCTTTCAGGTTACTATAGTCGATGATAAAGGCAGGCCGCTTCCCGAAACTACTGTCATTCACACTGCTCCGGGGAAAACCCCAATTACGCATACAAGCGATCAGAATGGAAGAGTTTCTCTTTCCGGGATTAAAGGTGAAAGACAGACGCTTGAGATTACCAGCCCAAGTTTCGAAACCAAAAAGACATCAATGTACTGCTGCGAGGATGAATACATCTCTCTGGCGATAGATTTTGAGGAGGAAGTTCTCCTGCGCTTACACGGCTCCAACACCATAGGCGCTCAACTTGCCCCGGCTCTTGCCGAAGGATACCTGGAGAAGCTCGGCGCAGAGAATATCACGTCAAAAGCAACGGATAAGGAAAATGAAGTCAGGGTAGAAGGAGTTAAAGGGAACAAACGTCTGGTTGTCGCTATCGCCGCACATGGTTCCTCCACAGGCTTTAAGTCATTAGCTGCCGGGGACTGTGATATCGCCATGTCGTCACGCAAAATTAAAGATAAAGAAGTTGAAGCCCTGAAGCCCCTGGGTGATATGACCTCCACTGCGGGCGAGCATGTGCTGGCACTTGACGGTATTGCCGTTATCGTCCATCAATCGAATCCGCTCAAAACCCTGAGTGTTTCTCAGGCAGCTTCGATCTTCAGTGGGGAAATCAGGGACTGGAGTGCCATAGGTGCTGGAGAAGGAAAAATCAATGTCTACTCCCGAGATGACAAATCGGGAACCTACGACACCTTCAAATCGCTTGTCTTGGGAAAATCGCCGCTGGTGGAAGATGCTAAACGATTTGAGTCGAATGCAGAGCTCTCGGATGAGGTTGCGGCAGACAAGAACGGAATTGGCTTTACCAGTCTGCCAAATATCCGAAATGCCAAACCGCTGGCCGTATCCGATGGAGAAGTTGCCATTCTGCCTACCTTTTTTACGGTTGCAACCGAAGATTACGGCCTCTCACGACGCCTGTATCTCTACTCTCCCACACATTCGCAAAACACCTCCATCAAGGATTTTGTAAATTACGCCCTCAATCAAGAGGGGCAAAAAATCGTCGAAACCAATAGCCTCGTCGACTTGAATATCCGTGCCTTCATATCACGGATCGCCGCAGAACAGAACATCCAGCAGGAAAAAACCTTCGCTCAGTACCAAAAAGCTGTAGAGAACGCAAAACGACTCTCTCTCAACTTCCGTTTCAAAAGAGACGGCTTTGAGCTGGACAACCGCGCCTATCGAGATCTCGACCGTATGATCGAATATCTCAAAGACTACATCAATCAAGACGTCCAGGTAGTCCTCATAGGTTTTACCGACAGCCTTGGCGACTATGCCTATAATTATAATCTTGCCCTGAAGCGGGCCCAGAATGTTGCCGAGGAGTTCCAGGCAAGAGGCATCTCTTTCATAGACATCCTCAGTGCCGCCGAAGAGGTTCCGGTTGCCTCCAACGACACTCCGGCAGGGCAGCAGAAAAATCGCAGGGTTGAGGTCTGGCTCAAAAATTCCGGTGAGGGGCAGCTTTCTTTAAATTAATCCTGATGTTGCAGGAACCTGACAGGTTCACAAACGAAGTGTGGAAAATACCGGGTTCAGTTACGAGTCGTATCCGGTCGAAGAGCAAAGCGCTCATCGCTGCGATGATGGATCGCATTGCCTGATTTCCCCTCAAACCAGCCGAACCTGTCAGCGTTGCACTGATCAAAATCGGCAACATAGGGTTTAATATCGATCACCGGAGTCTGGTCAAGGATATCGATGCCCTGCAGCATGACTTTGGCTCCGGCTACCCCTGTAAGCCTCATGATGGAAAGGCCCAGTGGATTTGGCCGTTTGGGTGAGCGGGTGGCAAAGACACCATGCTGTTTCGTATCGAGAAAAGGCTGTATCATAAGTTCATACCCCGATATTTTGTGGAGGTGATAGAGCACAATAACATGGGAAAAACCTTCAAGATCCTTAAGGCCTTCCTGAAATTCAGGCAGAACCTCAATATACCCCGCAACATCTTCGGCTCCGATGGGCTGGATCGGCATTCCTTTGATTTCTGTAAAGGGGCTTCTGACATATCCTATTGGTGTGTATACAATATCCACTAAAGCTTCTCCTAAATACTGTGTATTTTATGTTTACGGTTTGTTTGTGACACAGGAATCAGTATGACATATACAGCCGTGCCAAGCACACATGCCTGCAGATCCAAACGCCATCAGTACTACCATCCCGCCGAGAAAACAGATACACCAATTTACACCGGATTGTAGATTGATGCTTAGCGCAGCGCAGCCCAACACAGAAATCCCATCAAATTCAAAACTCACACTATCAACCGTGAGACAGATCGGAATCAGCGCTTCCCTGAACTTTTTTTGAAGCAACATTTTCAACCGACATCATAGAGCCTCTCAAATGCCGATGCTTTGAACACCGCTATAAGCTCGCTTCCAGGACCGATATCCATTTCTTCCAGTGACTGGGGAACGATTTCGGCAATAAGGGTATTTCCTCCACAGTCCAGTTCGATGCCGACCAGCCAGTCTGTTTCATAGGTATGGCGCACCACACAGGGCAGCATGTTTCGTGCGCTGGTCGCTTCGGGGTGTTTTTTAAACAGGAGAATATCCCTGCTGTTCAGAGCGAACTGCCCCGCCCCGCGGTTTTCCGATTTTACCAGCATCAACTCAACCCCGTTCCAGCTGTATCTCATGAGCCTACCCAGATCTTCAGGCGCATCAAGCCGCAGGAGATTTGTATAGCCCCTTCCGCCGCTGCCGAGACTGGTGCGGGCAAGCTCTTCGGTGGCAATATGTTGTGCCACGCGCCCTTCTTTCATTACGATAACCTCATCAGTCATCATGCGCATTTCCTGCAGACTGTGACTGATAAAAAGCATGGGGATGGAAAACTCCGCGAAGACCCGCTGCAGATGCGGGATGATCTGATATTTCAGCATCCCGTCAAGGCCTGAAAGCGGCTCATCAAGCAAGATAAGATATGGGCAGGCAAGAATGGTTCTACCGAGAGCGACCCGCTGCCGTTCTCCTCCAGACAGTTTCATCACTCTGCGATCAAGGAGATGATCCACCTGGAGAACACGCAGCAATTGCTCCGGATCAATGGTCCTCTCCTGGAGCGGTGTTCTTTTCATCCCATAGAACAGGTTTTTTTCCACGCTCATATGGGGAAAGAGATGAGCATGCTGAAAAACAACCCCGACCCTCCTGGCTTCCGGGCGAAGGTTGATGCCTGCCTGAGAGTCAAAGAATGTCAGGCCATTGAGAGAGATACGCCCTTCATCTGGCGGCAGAAGACCGGCCAGCATAGACATCAAGGTCGATTTACCGCTTCCCGATGGCCCGAAAACACCGCATTTTACAGAGTTGAGAGAAAACTTGACCCGGCACTGAAACTCAGCAAATCTTTTCTCTACATCAACTTCGAGAAACACGCGTTACCTCCTGGCCAGAGTTCGATTCGCCGCTTCACCGACAAACAGCACTGTAAAGGAGAGGACAATAGACACCAGACAAAGCGACAGGGCCATACTGTCCCCGCCCGGAATACTGGTGTACTGGAAAATGGCCAGGGGTATGGTCTGGGTCACCCCGGGGATATTGCCCGCAAGTACAATGGTCGCCCCGAACTCGCCGAGACTCCTGGCAAACATCAGTGTCATTCCGGCCAGGATGGCCCGGCTGCACAACGGAATGGTAATGGTAAAAAGGGTATCCCACCATTTCGCCCCGAGTGTTCTGGATGCCTGTAGATATTGTCGTTCAATACCCTCCAGACCAATGCGGATTGACCGGACCAGGAGAGGAAAGCCGACCACGGCCGAAGCAATAACAGCCCCTCGCAGGGTAAAAATAATGTCGATTCCATAGGAGCCGAGAAACTGGCCAAGCCAGCCGTTTCTGCCAAAAAGGAGGAGAAGAAGATAACCTGTCACCACCGGCGGCAAAACCAGAGGGAGATTGACAATCCCCTCCAGAATCGCTTTGCCGCGTACATCGGTCATTGCCAGCAGGTATGCAACCGCGAACCCCAGCGGCAGGGTTACTATCGTGGCGGTGACAGCAACCTGCACAGACAAGCTGATTGCCGTATAATCATCCGGGGTCAAAGCTAACATGTTCTCCTCCTGATCATGCTGTGGTCGGATATATTAAGGAGCAGGTTGAAAACCATATCGAGCTAAGATTTCTGTTGCCTTCGGGCTCTTCAGGTACTCATAAAAAGCCTGTGCCAGATCATTTCCCGTACCCTGAGGCGTTAAAGCCACAGGATAGGAAACACGATCATAATGATCTTCGGGAACAACAAAAAGAATCTCAGCGTTTTTCGCCAGAAGCGCGTCGGTTTTGTAGACGAACGAACCGTCAACCTCACCCCGGTCGGCATAGATCAAAGCCTGGCGCACATCTTTAGCCATTACCAGTTTCCTTGCCTCCTCCAGAGATGCATATACGCCGGCATGCTCCATGGCCTGTTTGGCATACTGACCCGCAGGGACGCTCTGCGGTGTACCCAGCGCGATGCGTTCAAGACCGCTGAGCCCTGCCAGGGAAAGAACACCTGTTTTTTTCATTCCAACAAAAACCAGTTGATTAAAGGCAAAAATACGATCGGTACCCGGAGCGATCAGTTCCTTTTCAAGCAGATATTTCATCCATTTGGGATTAGCGGAAACGTAGACGTCAGCCGGTGCTCCCTGCTCAATCTGTTTTGCCAGGCTTCCTGAAGAAGCAAAGTTCGGCAGGAATTTGACATCGGCATGGCCAGCGGAAAAATCTACTATCATTTCTTTGAAGGCATCCGTCATGCTCGCCGCAACCGAAAGAGTAATGGTCTGCGCCTGAGCGGCAAAACCCACACACATCTGCAACAACACAACAGTAAACACTACTTTCAATTTCATTTCTCGCTCCTTTGCTTCCTATCAAGCGACTCTGTTCTTTTCCCTGTGTTGTCATAGTACCATCACGCCGTGGCCAGAAGGACATCGGACGCCTTGATGATCGCGGACATTTCTTTACCGACCACAAGACCCATGCGCTTCACGCTTGATGAAGTGATGATCGATGTAACCGTGCTCCCTCCCGGGAGC